>WRHT01000081.1 GCA_009783115.1 Desulfovibrionaceae bacterium
TTTGACGCGGGCACTGGCTTGCAATCCATGAACCGGGATCTTCCGGACAGCGGCGAGTGCCGTTTGTTCATCTCGCATGCCCATGCGGACCATGTGCTGGGCTTAAGTTTTTTCAAGCCCATGTATTTAAAAGACTGGAATGTGCATATTTATATTCCGGCCTGGCAGCCCAACCTTTTGGAGCGCTGGTTTGACGGCACGGCCTTCCCGGTGCATTTTTCCCTTCTCCAGGCGGGCATTTCCATACACCTGATTGAGGCGGGCGCGGAGTTGGAGTTTAAGCTCAAGGACGACAAAAAAGCCCTGGTGCGCGTTTTTTCCGCCAACCATCCCGGCGGCGGCCTGGCCTTTAAGGTTTTTGCCGATGAAGAGGTTTTTTTGTATTCCGGGGATCACGAGATCACCACGGATGAGGAGGTGCGCCTCCAGACTTCGCGTATGCTTCAAGACGTGACCGTGGCCGTGGTGGATGCCGCCTATGCGCGCCTGGACTATAAAAAGGGCTGGGGGCATTCCACCTGGGAGGACTGGGTGGACCTGTGCCTGGAACAGAAGGTGAATTCCCTGGTTCTGGCGCACCATGCCCAGGACAAGGATGATTTGTCGCTGGACGCCTTGCAGGAAACCTTGAAAGAATATGCCGTCCAAGGTCTGCATGTCGTGGTCGGACGCGAAGAAATGCGCTGTCCGGTGGGACGGGACACGGTGCCGGTCACTCTGCCGAGCGCCTGGCTGGAGGGCGTCATTAAAAGCCTGAACCCTGTAAAAGAAGAAAGCGCGGTTCTGGATCGCCTTTTGTCCGGCGCCAGGGAGCTGACCAACGCCGAAGCCGGCAATATCTACCTGAGCGAAGGGGAGGAGATGGTCTTTGCCTATGCCCACAACGATTTTCTTTTTCCGCAGGATACGGCCCATCGTTATGCGTATGCCAATCTGCGCCTGCCCCGCTCCTCGGATTCCATCATCGGCCATGTGGCCTTGTCCGGCGTCTCCCTGAATATACCGGACGCGCGCGATCCCGGTGGTCCGGATGCGCCCTGCGTTTTCAAGGACAGCCTGGACAGGAAAACCGGCTATATAGTCCAATCTGTACTTACAGTTCCTATTTTCAACCACAGGCGTGATCTTCTGGGGGTGATCCAGCTCATCAACAGCCTTGCGCCGGACCAGAAAACCCCGCGGCCTTTTACGGAAAATATGCTCGGAGAGGTGGAGAGGCTGGCGGATAAGGCATCTACTTACCTGGAGATCAGCCGTAACGTGCAGCGGAATATTTACCGGCTTATGGACATGGTTATGCTGCGCGATCCCGCGGAAAGCGCGGCCCATGCCCAAAGGGTGGGGGCCGTGGCCTCCGAGATATACCAGCGCTTGGCGGAAAGGCGTGCCGAGCCTTATGAGGCTAGGCGGCACTATCGCGCCCGGCTGCGTCTGGCCGCCATGCTGCATGATCTGGGAAAGACGGGCATCCCGGAGGAGATTCTTAAAAAACCCGGCAAACTCACGGCCGGCGAACTTGAGATCATGCGCGGACACGCGGCCCTGGGGGCGGGGTTCTTTTCTTCCGAGCCGCAGGATATAAGCGATTTGGCCACGGAGGTCATTCTGCACCACCACCAGAAATGGAACGGCCAAGGCTACCCGGTTATGCCGGGAGGCAAACCCCTGGCCGGGGCGGATATCCCTTTGCCCGCCAGGGTGACCGCCATCGCGGATGTCTTTGACGCGCTGGTTTCTCCACGCTGCTACAAGGCTCCTTTTATTTGGGATCAGGCCATGGAAACCCTTTGGAAAGAGTCCGGGGAACATTTTGATCCGGAACTGGTAGAGTGTTTTTTTGAGGCCAAGGACGTCATTGCGCTGATCTACGAGCGCTACCCAGGCTAGATATTAAATTTACGCATCCGCCGCATATTCAGGTGGCAGATGGCGGCAGCCAGGGCGTCTCCGGCGTCTTCCGCCCAGTTTTCTTTCACCCCCAGGAGCCGCCCCACCATGAAGCTGACCTGTTTTTTTTCGGCCCGCCCGTTGCCGGTGAGGTTTTTTTTGATCAGGGCGGGTTCATAGTCAAAGACCCGGACAGCCATGGAAGAGCATATCCCGACCGCCGCTCCCCTGGCTTGGCCCAGCTTGAGGGCGCTGGCGATATTTTTGCAGGTGAAGAGATTTTCGATGGCGGCTTCATCCGGCTGAAATTCTTGCAGGACGCGGCGCAGCTCAGAGCAGATTTCTCCCAGCCTGGATGAAAAATCCGCGGCCTTGGGGCGGATGACCCCGCAGTTCAGCAGGCTGATAACCCCGGATTGTTCGCGGAGCACTCCCCAGCCTGTTTTTCGCGATCCTGGATCCAGCCCGATGACCGTGTTTTCCCGTCGCCCGTCCATATAGTCTCCTTGAAGCGTTATCCCGGCAAGATATACCAGGAATCCGGAAAGCGCTCAAAATTATTTTGTTAAGCTTCCCTTACTGCCAGCTATTGATTTTTATTTTGAATTACGGCAAATTAGCTAAAAACCGCTTGCGTAACATATTTTGTTTCGGCTGGGGGAGGGTTTGTGAATAAAAGCGAATTGATTAAAGCCGTTGCCGATGAAAATGCCCTGTCCAATGAAGACGCCGCCGTGGTGGTGGAAACTTTTTTTGACCGGATGAAGGCCGCCTTGGCCGCGGGCAACAGGGTGGAGATCCGGGGGATGGGCAGTTTCAAGGTCAAGCATTATGCCGGGTATTCCGGGCGCAATCCCAAAACCGGCAAAATGGTGGAAGTAGCCCCCAAAAAGCTGCCTTTTTTCAGGTCCGGCAAGGAATTAAAAGAATTTCTCAATAATTAGAAGCCGTCTCAAAAATTTTTTGAGCGGCTTTTGATTTTAGTCCCTTCAGTCTCCGAGGGCGCAGAAGGGGATCAACTCCCGGACATCGCGAACCGTGAGCGCGTCTGCCGGAAGGCCGGGGGCTTCCCGCCCGTCCGGGCGTAGGAAAAATAGTCTGCCGATTCCGGCGTCGAGTCCGGCCTGCATGTCTGAAAGCGCGTCTCCCAAAAGCAGGGAACGGGCGAGATCCAGGCCGTGCTCGCGGGCGGCGCGCAGCAGCATTCCCGGAGCGGGCTTGCGTTCCGGGCTTTCCCGCCGGTATGCGCCCAGCCCGTGTTCCGGGTGGAAGGGGCAATAATAGACGGCGTCCAGATCCGCCCCTTGGGCAAGAAATTCATCCTTGACCCAGTCCATCAGCCGGAGAAAATCTTTTTCACTATATAGGCCGCGGCCGATGCCCGACTGGTTGGTCGCCACGATCACCCGGCGCCCGGCCTGACGGGCGGCCCGGACCAGTTCAAAGATACCCTCCACGAAGATGAAATCCTCCTGGCGGTGGACATAGCCGCGATCAATATTGATCACGCCGTCCCGATCCAGAAAAAGCGCTGGAGTGGGCATGGCGTTTCTATTTTTTGTCCGCCAGAAACAGAGGAGGCCGGCTTGCCATGCCGGGTGGAAGGTTCCGCCGCAGGTTCAGGATTTTTTCCGCTACCTCCATGATATCGCCGGAAAACTTGGAGGAAGGGAACTCCGTGAGCGCCGGTTTTTGCCTGCGCACCGCCTCCGTCACCTTGGGATCGTTGCGCACATGCCCGATCAGGGTGGGAGAAAGGTCCAGAAAGCGCGAGCAGGCTTCCCGCAGCCGCTGGAAGCTTTGCTCTCCTTCTTTGGCGGAGGCGGCCTGGTTGACTAGGACAAAATAGTCCTTGATTCCGTATTTCGCTGACAAGACCTTGATCAGGGCATAACAGTCCGTGAGGGAGGTGGGTTCAGGGGTGAGCACGAGGAGGCGCATCATGGTCATGGCCCCGAAGCTGAGGACAGGGGCGGCGATGCCCGCGCCCACATCCAGGATGACAAAGTCCTGGCGCCGCGCCAGCGGATCCAGTTTATCAGCCAGCATGGACGGAAGAGCGTTGTCCACGGATTGGTTCAGCAGACCGGAATTGGCCGGCAGCAGGAGCAGTCCCGGCGGCACGCGTATGAGCAGATCCTCGGCCCGAACCTCCGGGCGGGCGAGGTTCTGGATATTGGCGCTTGGGGCCAGCCCCAGCAGCACATCCAGGTTGGCCAGCCCCAAGTCGCAGTCAATGAGCAGGGTCTGCTTTTTTTTCGAGGCCAGGGCCAGGGCCAGGTTCAGGGCCAGATTGCTTTTTCCGGCCCCGCCTTTGCCGCTGAGCACGGAGAGGCTCAAAGTCGTTTTGTCGGACATATGTTGATCTCCATCTGTAGATAGGGTCAGAGCGTTTTTCTTTTACGGGCGGAGGAAGACTGAAACAGAAATTGTTTTTCTTCCGGCCGCACCAGCAGGGCGGAGAGGTCCGCCTTGGGCGTTTTCTCCTCTGGGCCTAGCGGAAGGAGAACCCATGAACGCAGATCGTGTTTGCGGGCCAGGCCGGCCCATTCTTCCGGGGTGATTCCGGGGATCAGGCGGGCCAGGAGCATGGGTTCCTCCGTGGCCAGCGCCGGTTCATCCGGCATGGAGGAGGAGAGGAGATCGCGCAAATTTTCGGAAATCTTCCGGATCTCCCGCAACAGATCTTTTTCCGTTTGTAATTTAGTGGGCATAGAGCAGGTTGTCTCTTATGAGTTTGTCCAGTTTCCCGTCGAGCACGGCTCCCACATCGGTGATTTCCGAGCCGCAGCGGTGATCCTTGACCAGTTGGTAAGGCTGCATGGTATAGGTGCGGATCTGGCTGCCGAAATTGATGGCTTCCTTGTTCTGGTAGCTGGCTTGTTGCGCTTCTTCGCGTTTTTTAAGCTCCAGGGCGTAAAGCTTGGCCTTGAGGATGCTCATGGCCAGGTCACGGTTCTGATGCTGGGATTTTTCATCCTGGCATTGGGCCACCACGCCGGTCGGCAGGTGGGTGATGCGCACGGCGGAGTTGGTGCGGTTCACATGCTGCCCTCCGGCGCCGCCGGCCCTGAAGACATCGATGCGCAGATCCTTATCGTTGATTTCGATGCGGATGTTGTCGCCCACGTCCGGAAGGACATCCACCGAGGCAAATGAGGTATGCCGCCGCCCGCTGGAATCAAAAGGGGAGATGCGGATCAGGCGGTGGATGCCCTTTTCGTTTTTGAGGAACCCGTAAGCGTTTTCCCCGCGCACCCGCAGGGTGACGCTTTTTATCCCGGCCTCGTCCCCGGCCAGATAGTCCAGGCATTCCACGGCAAAATCCCGGCTTTCCGCCCAGCGCATATACATGCGCTCAAGCATCTCCGCCCAGTCCTGGGCCTCGGTTCCCCCGGCCCCCGGGTGTATCTCCAGGATGGCGTCCTGCCCGTCTCCCTCCCGGCCGAGGAGTACCCTGAGTTCGTTTTTTTCCAGCAAATCACCGAAATGCCCGAGGCTTTCCGCCAGGGCTTCCAGGGATTCCGCGCTTTCTTCCTCTCCGGCCAGCAGAAGCCACTCTTCAGCTTCCCGCCGGGCCGCGTCCATCTCTTCCAGGCGGGCCAGATCATTTTCCAGAAAGCTTTTCTCCCGCAGAACCGGGGTGAGTTTGTCCGGCTCATTCCATGCCTCCGGGGCGGAGATCTGCTGGTTTATATCGTCCAGGCGGCGTTTTTTTTTCTCCAGGTCAAAGCCGCCTCCACAGGGTTTGGGATTTTTCCGCCAATTCCTGGGCCTGGCTTTTTAATTCGCTGAATTGTCGCATGTTATCCTCGGTGGGGTTGGGCGCTCCTCTTGTCCCTTTCCGGCCGTAGAAGGGCCGCGATGATGAACAGTAAGGGCGCGCAGGCGGTCAGGCCGGTGATTTCAGCATAATTCCGGTGGAAAAAAGTTTTTTCTTCCCGCGGCCAAGCCTGATGAACGCTATGGTAATCCTTGAACAAGGGGCCGACGTCGTCAATTCTTCCGGTGGGCGTAATCAGGGCGCTGGCGCCGGTATTGGTGGATCGCAGCATATAGCGGCCCTGCTCCACCGCCCGCATGGCGGCGAGCTGCAAATGCTGCCAGGGCGCGGGACTATCCGCGAACCAAGCATCGTTGCTCACGTTTACCAGAAGGTTGGCCCCGGAGGCAACCCTGGCCTGGGCCAGTTCCGGAAAGATGCTTTCATAGCATACCAGGAGACCCAGGGAAAGAGAACCCTGGCGTAGTGGCCTCTGGTCGCGGCCGGGAGAAAATCCCCACCCTTGCAAAAATTCGCTGGCAAAGGGCACGTACAGGCCCCTGGGAATATATTCTCCGAAGGGCACCAGGTGCTCTTTGTCGTAGTGTCCGGCATAGCTCCCTATGTCGTCAAGGAGCCAGACCCGGTTGTAGCTTTCCGGCTCCATTCCGTCGCTCTGCCCCGGAGCCCCGAAGAGCATGGGAATGCGGCGGCGCAGGGCGAGATCGCTGAGCAGGGCGTTCAGCCGTTGGCCGGTCTGGAAGAAAAAGGGCATGGCGGTTTCCGGCCAGACCAGCAAATCCGCCTGGCGGCCGAAACTGCTCTCCGACAGAGCCAAAGCCTTTTCCGAAAGACTGATATAATGCCGGACCGTTTCAGCCTGCCTGGCCGGATTCCATTTTTGGGACTGGTCGATATTGCCCTGGACTTGGGCCAGGATCACCGGGGGGCCTTGGTTTCCCTCCAGTAGGCGTACGGCCCCGTAAAACAGCAAGGCGGCAAAGAGCAGCAAGCCGGCGGCGGGAGGGGCGAAAAGCTCCAGGCGGCCGGGATTCCGGCCG
>WRHT01000082.1 GCA_009783115.1 Desulfovibrionaceae bacterium
AATTCGCCCTGGTATTTATAAACGTAAACATCCGGGGCGATATAGTGCGGCTCGATATCTCCATAACTCGCCCCGGGCATAGGGTCCAGGGACTGGATGATCTCAAGGTATTCCTTGAGATCTTCCTGGGTCAACTTGAATTTGCGCAGGATCGGCTTATAGCGTCTCTCCCGCAAATCTTCCAGGTGATCCCGGATCAAAGACAAAAGCGTGGCATCCCGGTCATAACGCAATACTTCTATCTGCACCAAAAGACATTCCTGGGGCGTGCGCGCCGCCACCCCCACCGGGTCAAAACACTGCACCGTTTTCAGCACCGCCTCGGCCTCGGCCTGCCCACAACCGACCATGGAAGCTATCTCCTCGATACTGGAATACAGGTAACCGTTGGATCCGAGATTATTGATGACAACCTCGCCGATTTCCTGTTCCCTGGAAGAGAGTGGGGAAAGGCGCAACTGCCAGAGCAGATGCCCCTCCAGGCTTGGTCTGGCGGAATAGTTATTTTCAAAGATATTGTCCTCATCGGGCAATTCACTTTCACGAATGGTAGCCTGGCGGGAAGTGCTGGCAAAATCCCCCAGATAATCCTCCCAATCCGCATTCCTGGCCGCCTCGCGGGCGTAAATATCCTCGCTGTCCAGAGATTCGGCCCGCTCTTCGCCGATTTCCACCTGGGACTCAGGCTGCATGGACTCTTCCAGGCAAGGATTCTCCATGAGCTCCTGCTGTACCAGGTCCACCAGCTCCAAGCGAGAAAGCTGCAAAAGACGGATGGCCTGCTGCAGCTGCGGAGTCATGGCCAGTTGCTGGCTGAGTTTAAGTTGTTGGCGGAGTTCTAAGGCCATGGACCACCCAAGTAAAAAATATCATGAAAAAAACCAAGCTATGCTAAAATCATGCCATTGATTAAAAAATAAAGCAAGTACAAGGGATGATAGATGGTAAACAGATTTGTTATTTTAGACTAAAGCCGGAAATCCTCACCAAGATACACAGCGCGCACCTTGGCATCCTCCACGATCCGCTCCGGAGCGCCCTCGATGATCACCATTCCCTGGTGCACGATATAGGCTCTGTCGCAAATGCTCAGGGTTTCGCGCACATTATGGTCGGAGATGAGCACCCCCAGCCCCCTGTCCTTTAATTCCCCGACCATATTCTGGATGTCCTCAACGGCCACCGGATCAATGCCGGCAAAAGGCTCATCCAGCAACATGAACTTGGGATTGCGGATAAGGGCGCGGGCCAGTTCCAGTCTCCGGCGTTCACCGCCCGAAAGAAAAGAGGCCATGGACCCGGCCAGATGCTCTATGCGAAATTCCCGCAAAAGCTCCATGCCCCTTTCCCGGCGCAGCTTTGGGGGAATATCCGTGTATTCCAGGATAACCATCAGGTTATCCAGCACGGAAAGGGAGCGGAAGATGGAACTTTCCTGGGGAAGATAGGCCAGCCCCACCCTGGCTCGCTCGTGCAGAGGCCAGCCGGCGATATCCACTCCGTCCAGAAGCACACGGCCGGAAGTGGGCTTGCGAATGCCGGTAATCATGTAAAAAGTGGTGGTTTTACCGGCGCCGTTTGGACCAAGCAGCCCGACAATCTCTCCGGCGTTGACCCGTAAAGAAATATCCCGCGCCACTACTCGATCGCCATAGCGCTTGACCAGATTTTCCGTGGCGATCTCACTCATGGCCTGTCCGTTGCCCGGCTCTGGGGAGAAAAGTCCACGGTCACCCCGCCCAGAGCCTCATTCCTGTCTTCACGCAGGTAAAAAATTATCCGTTCTCCGCGCACCTGGCTGCCGCCATCACGCAACACCGGATTACCCTCCATCAGCAAGGTCTCAGGCTCCGCTTCATAGGTAGCCTTGGCGCAACTGGCATTCTTGCCGTCAGGCAGACGGATCTCCACCCCGGATTCCGCGACTATGCCGCGTATAGCCCCGACGTTCAGCACATCCGCTCCCGTATTGTCATTCTCGTTGAGGAACAAAAGCAGCCTGTCGGAGGTCATGATAAAATCCGGATGGGTCACCACCACCTGGCCGGAAAAGGTAATTTTCCGCGCCACGGAATCATAAACCATGTTCTCGGATTGGACGTTGGTCAACTCAGCCGGGGCCTTGCCCGGAAGAGAATCGCCGGTGGCGGCCGCCATAAGACGCTCCGCCTGAAAGGCCAGGACAAAAAACAATAAAAAAAAGCGGCCCGGCATGTTCATATTTTATTCCGCTTTCAAGGAAGGCGGCTTCAGAATTTCCAAATCCACGCTCACCCCCTTTGTCCCCCGCCAAACCAGCTCGTCGAGATCCAGGGCAAACTCATTGCTCCGGCCGGACAAACCAGCCCGTTCCAGGGTTGAAAGGTCCGGGCAGTATAGCTTGCGTTCATTGCCTTCATAAAGCAGCCGATCGGCCAGGAGGATGTCCTGACCGCTCATGACCCGCACTCGCCCGGTAAAACTGATCCGGTTGCTTTTCTGGTCCAGTTCGCCTTGGTCTGACTGGACTATGATGGTCTCATTTTGATAAAAATAAGTCAAAAAAGGGTCAAAGGCGATAATCTCCCCTTCCCGCTCCGGCATCACCGCGTTTCTGGCCTTGAGACGCCACAGTTCAACCCCGTCCTCTCCCTGGCGCATCTCCAGTCCACGAATCTCCATAGCCGCCGGTTCCACGGTTTCCAGAGTTTCCTCCCCGACAACTCTCTCATTTTCCCTGCCCGCCAGCCCCCAAATCAAAAACGCGCCGCACAATAGCGCCGCCAATAAGGCCGCCGGCATGTAATTATTCCTGGTCATCGTGCGGGCATTGTTTCTTGTCCCGCCGGGGGCGTGAAGCGGACAAGCAATTCCTCAAGCCGTCCCTGGGCCAGCAAGATCTGGCGCAAAACCTGCCGCACTGCTCCCCGGCCGCCGAAAAACGGAGAGACATAGTGCGCCGCCTGCCGCACCTCGGGCTGGGCGTTTTGCACGGCCAATGCCAGGCCGGCCATGCGGAGCAACGGCAAATCCGGCAGATCATCCCCAAGGCAAGCGACCGCCGGCCAGCCCAGCCCTTTACGGCGCATTATATCCTGAAGAACCGGCAATTTATCAATACTCCCGGCGTGACACTCGCTGATGCCCAGGTCTCTGGCCCTTTGCCGCAAGGCCGCTGATTCCATCCCGGAAATAAGCGAAAACTCCAACCCCACCTGTTGCGCCAGCTTGATGCCCAGCCCGTCCTGGACATCAAAACGTTTCATCGCGAGACCTTGATCCCCGTAGTACAAGCCGCCGTCGGTAAGCACCCCGTCCACATCCAAAACCAACATCTTCACCGGCAGGGCCAAGGCCGCCGGGAAAACCGGATCCAAATCCGGCGCCACATATTCAGGCACGGCAAATCTCCCACAATTTAGCCAGGGTTTTCAGCAGGCCAGGCAAATCACGCAGATACAAACTATTAGGACCGTCACACTTGGCCTGATCCGGGTCAGGGTGACATTCCAGGAACACCCCGTCCGCCCCGGCGGCCACCGCCGCCCGGGCCAGGGCCGGAACATGGCGGCGATCTCCGCCGGAGGAATTCCCTTGGGCGCCCGGCAACTGCGCCGCGTGGGTGGCGTCCATGATCACCGGCACGCCGAATTCGCGCATGACGGCGAAGGAACGCATGTCCACCACCAAATTATTATACCCGAAAGAAAAGCCGCGCTCCGTGGCCAACAGCAAGGTATTGCCGGTGGAGCGCACTTTGTCCAGCACCCCGCCCATCTCCCAGGGGGCCAAAAACTGCCCTTTTTTGACATTCACAATCCGGCCGCTCCACCCAGCCGCCAGCAACAAGGAGGTCTGACGGGATAAAAAAGCCGGAATCTGCAGGATATCCGCCACTTCCGCCACCTCTTCCACCTCTTGCGCCTCGTGGACATCGGTCAGCACCGGCAGCCCGCTTTCTTCCCGGATACGCGCCAGCCATTCCAACCCCCGGCTCATACCCGGTCCACGAAAACCCTGGAGGGCGCTACGGTTGGCCTTGTCATAAGAACTTTTGAACACCGCCGTAATTCCGGCGGCCTCGGCGGCTTCACGTACGGCCAGGGCGGTATCGCGGGCCAGTTCGTAATTCTCCAGCACGCAGGGGCCGGCAATGACAAAAGGCTCCGCGCGCAACCCGGCATACAAATCCATTGAGGAGGCCCGGGGAATCACTATTCACCCCTTGCGGTTGTCCAGGGAAGCCTTGATGAAATCCAGGAATAGCGGATGCGGCTTCATGGGCGTGGACTTGAATTCCGGATGAAACTGGCATCCCAGAAACCAGGGATGGTCTTTAAGCTCCACTATTTCCACCAGCTCTCCGTCCGGGGAAATGCCGCTGATTACCAGCCCGGCCCGCTCCAGGGGCTCACGATACTCCAGATTAAATTCAAAACGATGCCGATGGCGCTCTTCCACCTGGGACGCCTGGTAAGCCTTTTCCGCCAGGGAGCCCGGCAGCAGCCGGCAGGGATAGGAACCCAGGCGCATTGCGCCTCCCTTGCCGTCGCCCAGATCGCGCGTCTCCAGGCAATCCTTGCGCGGATTACGCCACTGGCGCATCATGTAGATGACCTTATCCTCGCAGAGAGGGGCGATTTCCTCGGAATTGGCCTTGTGGATCCCGGCCAGATTGCGGGCGATCTCCACCACCGCGCATTGCATGCCCAGGCAGATTCCAAAAAACGGAGTTTTATGTTCACGGGCGTAACGCGCGGCGAGTTCCTTGCCTTCCACTCCGCGTGTTCCGAAACCGCCGGGAACCAGAATGCCGTCCAGCCCTTCCAGCAACCGTTCGACGTTATCCGGGGTGACGGCCTCGGAATTGATGTACTGCAAAAGCACTTCGCTGCGGTTGGCTATTCCTCCGTGCACCAAGGCTTCATGCAGACTCTTGTAGGCTTCTTTCAATTCCACATACTTGCCCACCAGGCCGATCCTCACCGAGTGTTCCGGATTGGCCATCTTATCCACCAAGTCGCGCCAGTCGGAAAGATCCGCATTTTTGGCCAAGGGCATGCCCAGCATGGCCACCAATTTCTGATCCAGACCTTCGTCAAAGAAACACAGGGGCACTTCGTAGATATTGCGCACATCCACCGCAGAAAAAACCGCGTCCGCGTCCACGTCGCAAAAAAGAGCGATCTTGCGCTTGAGTTCCATGTCAACTGGAACCTCGCAGCGGCAGAGGATGATGTCCGGTTGAATGCCGATGCTGCGCAGTTCCTTCACGCTGTGCTGGGTGGGCTTGGTCTTGTGCTCTCCGGCCGTCCTCATATATGGAACCAGGGTCAAATGCAGGTAAACGCAACGATCCCGCCCCAGATCGCGTTTAAGCTGGCGAATGGCCTCCAGAAATGGCAGACTCTCGATGTCGCCAACCGTGCCGCCAATCTCGATCAGGGCTACGTCCGGATTATTCTGTTCCGCCAGATTCAGGATACGGCTCTTGATCTCGTTGGTGATATGCGGAATGACCTGAATGGTGGCCCCCTGGTAGCGCGGATCCTCGCCCAGGCGCTCCTTCTGGATCACCGTGTTGTAAATACTGCCGGTGGTGTGGCTGTTAAGCTGGGAAAGGGATTCGCCCAGAAAACGCGCGTAATGCCCCAAATCCAAATCCGTTTCCGCCCCGTCATCGGTGACGAAAACCTCCCCGTGCTGCAGGGGGTTCATGGTGCCGGCATCCACATTGATGTATGGATCCAGCTTCTGGATGGTCACCTTAAGACCTCGGGCCTTGAGCAGCACCCCGATAGAAGAGGCGGCCAGCCCCTTCCCTAGTGAGGACAGCACCCCCCCGGTAATAAAGACAAACTTGGTCTCCGACATAGCCACATCCTGTTGATTGCGAACCATTACCGCCTTTTTCTCCTGAAGCACATCCAGCGGCCCGAATTCTACGCCAAAAATCTTTTTTGTACAGCATTGACCCTGTGCTGGCTTACGCCTATCATATAAGCTATTTTCACCAGGAAAAAACATGCCAATAGTCTCCGCCGCCATCATTACCGGGTACGGAACCAACTGCGAGGAAGAAAGCGCCCATGCCGCGCGCCTTGGCGGGGCGGACCGCGTGGACATCCTGCATTTTTCCTCCCTGCGCGCCGGAGAAGCCTGTCTGGAAAATTACAATTTTCTAATTTTTCCAGGGGGATTTCTCGACGGCGACGATTTGGGCGCGGCCCAGGCCGCCGCACAGCGCTGGAAATACGCTCTGGACGCGACAGGCGCTCCCCTGCTGGATCAGCTAAGCGGCTTCATCCGAAAGGGCGGCCTCATCCTGGGCATTTGCAACGGCTTTCAGCTCATGACCAAGCTCGGACTCTTGCCGGCCCTAGAAGGAGAATATTTTGAACGCCAATGCTCCCTGGCCCACAACCAATCAGCCCGCTTTGAAGACCGCTGGTGCGATCTGGCCGTGAACCAGCGCAGCCCCTGTGTGTTCACCCGCGACCTGGACAGGCTGTATTTGCCCGTGCGCCACGGCGAAGGCCGCTTTGTGGCCAAGGACGCGGGCGTGCTTGAAGCCATGCGCCGGGGAGAACAAATCGCCTTGCAAT
>WRHT01000083.1 GCA_009783115.1 Desulfovibrionaceae bacterium
GGGCCGCTGGATATGCGCCTGGACCAGCAAAAAGGACGGAGCGCGGCGGATCTGATCAACAGCCTGGGAGAGACTGATTTGAGCGCGATTTTGGAAAAATACGGCGAAGAACCCATGGCCCGGCGCATTGCCCGAGCCGTTACCCGCGCCCGCGCCGCCCGCCCCCTGACCCGCACCCTGGAACTGGCCCGCCTGGTGGAAGAAGCCTATCCGCCCCGCCGGCGGGGCGCGGCCAGAAACCATCCGGCCACCAAAACCTTCCAGGCCCTGAGACTGGCGGTCAACGATGAGCTCGGGCAGCTCGGCCTCTTTCTGGAACGCATTATTCCACGGCTGAATCCCGGCGCCCGGCTGGCGGTAATCAGTTTTCATTCCCTGGAAGACCGCCTGGTCAAACATTTTTTCCGGGACCAGGCCGCCCCTGTTCCATATGGACAAGCGGCCCTGCGCCTGATCACCAAAAAAGCGCTGTCTCCCTCTCCGGAGGAGTGCGCCGCCAACCCCCGCGCGCGTAGCGGAAAGCTGCGCGTGGCCGAACGTCTTGGGGGACAGGCGTCATAAGATGTAAAAAATAAGCGGCCGCAGGCTGGCGCTAGGGTCCGGAAAGGGGCCGGGATAGAATTGACTCGGAGATTGGCAATATATATGAACAATACAGAACAACCGTCCCCATCCTCTTCCGGGATCTTCCGGGAAAATTGCTTTCTGGCTCTTTCCCTGCTGCTGAACCTGGGGCTGTGCCTGGCCATCGTCTGGGTGCATTCCATGCCATACGTCACTTTGAGCAAAGCCATCCGCGAGGCCAGCCTGGAGCACCGCAAACTTTATGATTTGGCCGGCCAGCTGGAGGCGGAGCGGGATGTGCTCAGCAATCAGGCTTCTCTGGAAAAAAAAATCCGCGAACTGAACCTGGATCTGGCTAAACCAAGGCCGGGGCAGGTCCGCCATCTGGATCAATAAGAAAGCGGGAAGATCCACATGAAAAAAGGGAAAGCAGACAGCCTCCGCCGCCAGGGAATTATCCCCATGTTCTTCATCGCCTGCGTTCTGGTGATCTTCCTGGGACACATCTGGATTAATTTTTATGACCTGCAGATCAACCAGGGACGGGATAATCCCAAGATTCGCGGGTATAACCTGGAGGCCATGGCGGAGAACCAAAATTTTGTATCTGAAAGACATACCGGCCGGCGCGGCTCCATCGTGGACCGCAACGGGGTCGCCCTTTCTTCCAGCGTCGGAGGATACTCCCTCGCTCTTCAGCCGCTGTATGTCAAAGACAGCCAGACGGTGGCCACTTTCCTGAAACACACCCTGGACATGCCTGAAAAAAACATTCTTCCGCAAATCAATTCCGGCAAAAAATATATCGAGCTGGCCCGCAATCTGCCCTATGCCCAGGCCAAGATCCTTCAGGAATCCCAGATGCCGGCGGGTTTGCTCCTCTTTAACCAGCAGGCCCGTATTTATCAGAATAACCAGCAGGCCGCCCAACTCTTGGGTTTCGCCGGCATGGATTCCGTGGGCCGGGAAGGGCTGGAGCTGGTCTTTGAAAACCGCCTGGCCGGCAAGAGCGCCGTGCTCAAGGTACAGACCAACGCCTCGGGCAAACGGCGCTTCTATCATAGTGACGAAAAGCTCAAACAGCTTCGAAGCCTGGATGGACAGGATTTGCATTTGACCATTGACTCAACGGTGCAACATTACGCGGAACAGGCCCTGGCCGAGGCGGTGCGGGAAAATGAGGCCCAATGGGGCGGAACCCTGGTCATCCATATCCCCAGCGGAGAAATTTTGGCCTGGGCCCAGGCGCCGCTGATCAACCCCAATATGTACGGCCGCTATTCCCAGACCGACAGACGCAACCGCATCGCCCTGGATGCGGTGGAATTCGGCTCCACCGTCAAGCCCTTCCTGATGGCGGCCGCCTTGGAAGAAGGCCAAGTCTCGCCCCAAACCGCCTTTGACGCCGAAAACGGGCAATGGACCGTGCGCAATAAAACCATCACCGATACCCGGCCCCGAAATACGGTTACGCTGGTGGAGGCCATGAAGTATTCCAGCAATATCGCCATGGGAAAAATCGCTCTGCTCCTGGGGGCGAAAAAATACCACGCCTATCTTAACAAGATGGGCTTCGGACGCAAAAGTTCCCTGCCCCTGAGCGGCGAAAACCCAGGCATTTTGCGTCCTCCCGCCAAATGGAGCGAGCTGGATCTGGCCGCGGCCGGCTTCGGGCAGGGTTTTTCCGCCACTCTGCTGCAAATGGGCCAGGCCTATTTTTGCCTGGCCAACCAGGGCGTAAATAAAACCCTGCGCCTGATAATGAATGAAGGGCTGCAGAAAGAGGAGCCGGAAGAGCGCATTTTTTCCGCTGAAACCGCCGCAACGGTGCTTTCCATCATGGAGATGGTAGTCAGCGACGAAGACGGCGGAGGCCGGGCGGCCCGTATGCCTTGGGTCAGGGTGCTCGGTAAAACCGGCACCTCCCAGTTGGCGGAAGACGGGGTTTACGGCGAACAGCGCGCGGCCTCCTTCGCGGGCATGGCCCCGGCGGAAAAGCCCGAATTACTGATCCTGGTCGTCCTGGTGGATCCGCAGAAAAACAAGTTCGGCGCCACCGCGGCCGTGCCGGTGTTCAAGAGCGTCCTGGAGGACACCCTGAGCTACCTGGGGCGTCTGCCCGACCCCGGCCCGGATTATGCGAGAACAGCCCCGCCCGTTGATCTGGCTGCCTATACCCGGCAAAAGGCCAAAGAAGACGCCAGGCTGAAAAACAAACTATATTTTTCCGAGAGCGAAACCGCAGCCGACTCCGGCGACTTGGCCAGGGGGCGGCTGAGCGAACGCGGATTACCGAATATCACGGCCCTGCAAACTGTTCCGGACATGCGCGGCCTGGGTCTGCACGAGGCCACGGGCATTCTGTCTCTCAAAAAAATCGTGCCGCTGATCCACGGGCAAGGGAGCAACGTGTTCCGTCAATCCCCTCCTCCGGGCGCGGATTGGCCCACAGGCGCGCCCTTCGTTATCTGGCTGGAGGACAAGTCCTTGTGAAAAAAACAGACCTCTCCTTCAGCGCCCTTCTGGAATTCGTCGCGCAAAAACAGACCTGTCCCAGAACCCATTCCGGACAGGTGCGGCCTGGAGACAGCTTCATCCTTATGCCCCCGGCCCAAGCGGGCGGGCAGGGAGGGCTGGATTATCTCCGGGAAGCTTTGGCCGGCGGCGCCGAATACCTGGTGTATGCCGCTTCTCAAAAAACGGAACTGGAGGCGCGGCTCGAGGAACTAGCCGGGAACGCTTCCAGGCCGGTACTGGTACAGGTTGAGGACTGCCGCGCCGCCCTAGGGGATCTGGCCGTAGCCTGCTTCGCCGCCGCCGGGCCTTCACTCGGTCTGTGCGGGATCACCGGGACCAACGGCAAAACCAGTTGCACCTATATGTTGGAGCACCTTCTGGGCGCCAGCGGGCACAAGGTCGGCGTAATTGGAACAATAAATTACCGTTGGCCCGGCGTCAGGAGACCTTCGTGCCTGACCACCCCCGGCTGCCTTGAATTGCATTCCATGATCCGCGAAATGCGCGAAGCCGGAACCGGCACGGTGATCATGGAAGTATCTTCCCATGCCTTGGCCCAAAAACGGGTGGCCGGCCTGAGTTTCGGCGGGGCGCTCTGGACCAATCTCACTCAGGATCACCTGGATTTCCACCAGGACATGGAAGAATACTACCAGTACAAGGCCGCTTTGTTCCTGGGGCCGGAAGAGGGCGGAGTGCCTGCGCGGGACAAAGCCCGGGCCATTAATGGCGATGACGCCCACGGTCGCCGCCTCCTGGACGAATGCGCCGGCCTGCCCGGCCTGACCATTGCCTACGGCTTGGGCAAGCAAAGCCGGAAGCGCCATTTGCAGGGCGAAATTCTCTCCCTTGGCCCGGAAGGTTTACGCCTGAAACATAATTTTCACGGGCAGGTTTGGGAGATAGCCTCCCCGTTGGTCGGGCGTTTCAACGCCATGAACCTGCTGGGAGTGGAGGCCCTGGCTCTGGCCTTGGGCATGGAGCCAGAAGATTTTGGCGTTCTGGAAAATTTCACCGGGGCGCCTGGACGCCTGGAGCGTATCGCCAACCGCCAGGGTCTGCACATCTTTGTGGACTACGCCCATACCCCGGACGCCCTGGAAAAGGCGCTAGGGGCGCTGCGTGATGCCGGTTTCAAGCGCCTCATAGCCGTATTCGGCTGCGGCGGCAACCGGGATCGGGGGAAACGCCCGCTCATGGGCCGGGTGGTTTCCAGGCTGGCCGAGGTGGCGGTGCTGACCTCGGATAACCCTCGCCTGGAGGATCCCCTGGCGATTATCCGGGATGTGCTGCCCGGCATGGACGGGCCGGCGGAACGCCATATCCGGGAAGACCGCCGGACAGCCACGGCCCTGGCCCTGGAACTGGCCAAACCCGGCGATGCCGTCCTGGTGGCCGGAAAAGGCCATGAAGACTATATGATCCTTGGGGAAAAGAAAATCCATTACAGCGATCAGGAAACTTTACGCGAACTCCTGGGCGAGGCGGAGGCCGGCCTATGCTGAGCCTGCGTTCCATGGCCGCCCTGCTCGGTTCCCATTCCGAGACCTATCTGCCGGAAGCCCTGGCAGGGAAAACCCCCGCAAAGGTAGTCCTGGACAGCCGCCAGGCGGGACAGGGCAGCCTCTTTGTCTGCCTAAGGGGCAAACAGCATGACGGACATGATTTTGCCGGCGTGGCCGTTGAACAGGGCGCCCTGGCCATCCTGGCCGAGAAAAACCCCTTCGGAAGCAAGACCCCGCCCCTGCCTGTGTTGGGCGCGGCGGACAGCGGACTGGCCCTGGCCCGGTTGGCCGCCGCCCACCGGGAAGATTTCCGGGGACAGGTCATCGGGATCACCGGCAGCGCAGGCAAAACCTCGGTAAAGGAGGCGTTGGCCGCCGTGCTGGCCGGGCGCGGCCCCACTTCCCGCACCTTTATGAACATGAACAGCCGCCTGGGGCTGCCGGTCAGCCTGCTCAACGCCTCCAGCGAGGCGCATTTCTGGGTCATGGAGGCCGGAATCAGCGAAGACGGCGACATGGATTACCTGGGCCAGATGCTCAAACCGGATCTGGCCCTGTTGCTCAATGCCGGATCCGGCCACCTGGAAGGGCTCAAGGACAAGGGAGTGGCCTGGCACAAGGCCCGCCTGCTCGCCTACCTGCGCCCGAACGGCCGCGCCCTGGTCAGCGCCGATTACCCGGATTTGCTCCGGGAAAGCCGCGCTCTGCGCGGAGAAGATCTCTTTCTCTTTTCCTCCGGAAAAACGGCGCGTTACTCCGCCGTTTACCTTGGGGCCTCCGGACCGCAACATGGACGCTACCTGGCGCGCCTTGAAGGAGAGACTTTTGAAACCCCGGCCCCCTTCCGCGGGGCTTACGGGGCGGAAAACGTGGCGGCCGTGGCCGGCGCCGCCCATCTTCTCGGTCTTGGAGCGGAAGAGATCCGTTCCGGCCTGGCCGGCGCCGAACCTCCGGCACAGCGTTTTAACTGCGCGTCCAACGGCCGGCTTATCCTGGTGGACGACAGCTACAATGCCAACCCTCTCTCCGTGGCCCGCATGCTGGAAAGCGCCGCGGAAATGGCCTCGGAAGCCGGCGGCCCCCTGGTGCTGGTCTTGGGAGAACTCCTGGAACTGGGTGAAGATAGCCCCGTGGAGCATCGGCGTCTGGGACGGCTCATGGCCGAAAGCGGTTCCCGGCTTATTTACTGGCAGGGCGGCCAAACCGAGTCGGTACGCGAGGGATTGCGCCAGGGTTTGTTCAAGGGCGCTTTCACCCCCCTGAAAGGACGGGAAGATTTTCAGGCCGCCCTGCCGGACTTGTGCTCCCACTTGGAGCAAGGCCTGACGGAAGCGCCCAGGGGAGTGGTCCTGTTCAAGGCTTCCAGGGGCAACCGGCTGGAACTTCTGGCGGAACTGTTCCGCGAACGGTATTTTAGCGCTTTAAGCGCATAGGGCGGAGGCATGTTTTATTACCTGTACACCCTGTTCGGCGCGGAACATATCACCTTCAACGTGTTGCGCTACATCACCTTCCGCACGGTCTGGGGATTGCTCACCGCCTTCCTTGCCGGAGTGCTGATTTTTCCCATGCTCATCGCACGGCTCCAGCGCCTCAAATACGGCCAGTACATCCTGCCTGAAGTCATCGAACACAAGGGCAAAGCCGGAACCCCCACCATGGGCGGTCTGGGGATTTTCGCCAGCCTGATGATTAGCGTGCTTTTATGGGGAAACCTGGGCAACCCGTATGTATGGCTGTGCGTGCTGGTTTTCATGGGCTTCGGGCTGGTGGGCCTGGCCGATGACTGGCTCAAGATCAAGCGCAAGAATAACAGCGGGGGACTGAGCGCCCGGCAAAAACTACTTTGGCAGTGCGCCGCCGGTTTCCTGGCAATGATTCTGTTCATGCATCTGCCGGCCTTTTCCACCATCCTGGTCTTTCCTTTTTTCAAAAACCTGACCC
>WRHT01000084.1 GCA_009783115.1 Desulfovibrionaceae bacterium
ACGCCGTTCCAGGGCCGGGTCCTTCTCGATATATTTCCTGTACTCGTCCAGGGTGGTGGCCCCTATGCAATGCAGTTCCCCCCTGGCCAGCATGGGCTTGAGGAGGTTGCCCGCGTCCATGGCCCCTTCGCTCTTACCCGCCCCCACAATGGTGTGCAGTTCGTCAATAAAAAGCAGGATCCGGCCGTCGGAACGCTCCACCTCCTTGAGCACGGCCTTGAGCCGCTCTTCGAATTCCCCCCGGTACTTGGCCCCGGCAATGAGCGCCCCCATATCCAGGGCGTAAAGCATCTTTTCTTTCAGGCCCTCCGGCACATCGCCGTTGAGGATGCGGTGGGCCAGGCCCTCGACGATGGCGGTTTTGCCCACCCCCGGCTCGCCGATGAGCACCGGGTTGTTCTTGGTTCGCCGCGAAAGAATACGGATAGCCCGGCGGATCTCCGCGTCCCTGCCGATCACCGGGTCCAGTCTGCCGGCCCGCGCCTCTTCCACCAAATCCCGCCCGAAACGGGGCAGGGCCTCGTAACTCTCTTCAGGATTCCTGTTGCCGGCCCGCTGGTTCCCACGCACCCGGTTCACCGCCTCCAGGATCTTCTCCCCGGTCAGCCCGAAATGCCGATGTACCCTGCCGACGCCCGTATCCCCCGGTTCAGCGGCCAGCTCCAAAAAAAGGTGTTCCACGCTCACATACTCGTCCTTCATCCGCCCGGCCCTGGCCACAGCCCGATCCAGCAACAAGTGCAGCCGGCCGGTCACCCCCGGAACCCCGTCGGCCCCCGGCCCGCTCACCGAAGGACGTTTTTTAAGCTCAGCCTTCAAGGCCGCGGCATATTCCCCGGCCTTGCAGCCCGCAAGCTCCAGCAGCCTCGCTCCCAAGCCCCGATCCTGATCCGCGAGGGCCAGGGCCAGATGCTCGGCATCCACATTCTGATGCCCCAGCCGCAGGGCCGCGGACTGCGCCTCGGCCAGGGCCGCCTGGGATTTATCGGTAAATTTGTTTAAGTCCATGTCTTGCTTTCCCCTACCTGGCCTTAAAATCGGAAATCTCGGCCAGTTTTTCCCAGAGCAGTTTTTCTTCCAGACTTAGCTGCTCGGGTATGCGGATATTCAGGCGCACATACTGATCGCCTTTTTCCTCGTCGCTTCCCAGGCCTTTGCCGCGCAGGCGGAACTTGCGGCCGCTGCCGCTGCCGGGCGGGATGGTCAATTCCACGGCCTTGTCCAGGGTAGGCACACGAACCTTGGCGCCCAAGGCCGCTTCCCAGGGGGCCAGGTTTAACTCGTAGATAATATCGCTGTTATCCAGGGTAAAATCCTTGTGCGGAAGCAATTTCACCCGGAGATAAAGATCCCCGAAGGGTTTGCCGGGAACGGAGCCGCCCTGTCCGGCCAGGCGGATGCGCGCCCCTTCCCTGATGCCGGCCGGGATGTTCACCTGCAGGGATTTTCCGCCCCGGCCGCTGGTGGAGATGGTCTTACGTCCGCCCTGGTAAGCCTCGTTCAGGGTCAGATTCAATTCCGCCTCCACATCCTGCCCCTGGCTCGGCCCGGCATGTTTGCGGCTGAACTTGGCGAAGGGGTCGGGGCCGAAATTCTGGCCGCGCCCGGCCCCGCCGAAAAGGGTCTCAAAAAACTCGCTGAAACCGTCCATGCCGCCGCCGCGAGTCCCGCCGAAAAAGCGAAAATTATCAAAGCCTGGCGGGCGCTGGAAATTTTGTCCATGCTGCCAGTTTGGACCAAGTTGATCGTAAAGCCGGCGTTTTTCATCGTCTTTCAGGACTTCGTAGGCCTCATTGATGTCCTTGAACCTAGCCTCCGCCTCCTTGTCCCCGGCATTCAGGTCCGGGTGATGCTTGCGGGCCAGCTTTTTGAAGGCCTTGCCCAAAGCCTCTTTGTCGGCGTTGCGCGGCACTCCGAGGAGTTTGTAATAATCCTTGTATTCGACGCCCATTTGCTTACTCCGTTTCCTTTAAGTAACTCCTCCGGGGGCGCAGTCAAGCGCGGATCATCTCCGGCGTCAATTTATATTGACAATCATTATCTTTTTCATTATGAATAAACCGTTAAAACAGGACAAAGAAGAATGGCCGGAACAATATCCTTACGCCAAATGCCCACAGGACGGAAAGCAATCATCGCGGCTATCCGGACCGAGGGAGAATTGGGCCGCCGCCTGCGCGATCTTGGGCTGATTCCAGGCGCCGAACTGGAGGTTCTTGGCCGGGCGCCGCTTCAGGATCCGGTGGCCCTGCGCCTCAACGGTTTCACCCTCTCCCTGCGCAACAACGAGGCCGACTTAATCAGCGTGCGGCCTCTGTGATAACATGCCCGTAAGCGCGCCTTCCTCCGCCGGGTGCAGGCCCCTGACCATCGCCCTGGCCGGCAATCCCAATTCCGGCAAAAGCACCGTCTTTAACCATTACACCGGCGCACGCCAGCATGTGGCCAACTATCCGGGCATCACCGTGGAAATCAGGGAAGGATTCGCGAAAACCAGGGCCAAGGAACGCGTCCGTATCCTGGATCTGCCCGGCGCTTATGCCCTGACCGCCTATTCCCAGGATGAGCTGGTCGCCAGGCGCGGCCTGACCCTGGACCCCCCGGATGCGGTCATCGGCGTGCTCAATGCCGGGGCCCTGGAACGGCACCTTTACCTGGCCGTGCAGATCATGGAACTGGGCTTGCCTCTGGTGCTGGCGCTCAACATGTATGACGAGGCCCAGGCCCAGGGGCTGGAGATCAATATCCCCCGCCTCTCCGAACTTCTGGGTTTGCCGGTGTTCCCGGCCGTGGCCCGTCAAGGTCTGGGGCTGGACGAAGTCCTGGAGGCCGGGGCGCGGGCGGCCGAAGCCTCCAGGGCGGGCGAAGGCAGGACCCCTCTGATCCTTTCTTACGGCCCGGACCTGGACGCCCTGCTGGAAGAATTATGCCTGACCCTGGAAAAATCCGCGGCCCTCGCCGCTTTTCCGGACGCTTATCCCCGGCGTTGGATCGCCGTTAAATGCCTGGAAAACGATGCCGAGATCCTGGCGATGCTGCAAAGGGCCAGCCCGGCCCTGGCCGAAGAAATCCGCGGCAAAACCGCGGAGACCTCGAGACATCTCAAGCTTACCTCTGGAACCGACCCCGAGAGCCTCATCGCCGATTACCGCTACGGATTCATCTCTTCCCTGCTGCGGCGGGAAGTGCTGCGCCGCAAAGAAGATCCGCGCCAACGCCGGCATTTTTCCGAAAACCTGGACAAAATCCTCACCCATCGCCTCCTGGGACCGATCCTCCTCTTGGCCGCCCTTTACGGCATGTATAAGATCACCTTCGGCCTGGGGCAGATCCCCACCGGCTGGCTGGAAAATTTCTTCGCCCTGCTGCGGGAGGCCGCGGCCGCCCATCTGCCAGAAGGGGCGCTGAAATCCCTGATTCTTTCCGGCATCCTGGCCGGGGTGGGCGGGGTGCTGAGTTTTGTGCCGCTCATCCTGATTATCTTTATCCTCATATCAATCCTGGAAGACAGCGGCTACATGGCCAGGGCGGCTTACATGCTGGACAGGATCTTCCGCGTCTTCGGCCTGCACGGATCCTCGGTCATGCCCTACATCATTTCCGGGGGCATCGCCGGCGGCTGCGCCGTGCCCGGCGTTTTGGCCGCCCGCGCCCTGCGCAGCCCTCGCGAAAAACTGGGCACCATCCTGACCCTGCCCTTCATGGTCTGCGGCGCCAAACTCCCTCTCTTCCTGCTGCTCACCGCCGCCTTTTTCCCCGAAGACGCCACCCTGGCCATGCTGATCCTCTCGCTCCTGGCCTGGATCGCGGCCCTACTGGCCGCCAAGATCCTGCGCCTCACCCTGATCCGGGGCGCTCCCACCCCCTTTGTCATGGAACTGCCGCCCTACCGTCTGCCCACGCTCTTCGGGGTGCTGATCCACTCCCTGGAACGGGTCTGGCATTATATCAAGAAGGCCGGCACCGTGATCCTGGCCATCTCCGTGCTGGTCTGGGCCGGCATGACCTACCCGGCCATGCCTGAAGAAAAGGCCGCCCCTTATGCCGTCCGCCTGGCCTTCCTGGAAGAGGCCTGCTCCGCCCTCCCGGAAAAAGAGGAAGAATCCCGCGCCCGCTTGCGGGAAGAACTGGCGCGGACCAAAAATGAGCTAAACAGCCTGGCCCTGGCCCATTCCTGGGCCGGACGCCTGGGCGCGGGCCTGGAGCCGCTCACCTCCCCCCTGGGCTTTGACTGGCGCGTCAACATCGCCCTCCTGGGCGGCCTGGGGGCCAAGGAGGTCATCGTCTCCACCCTTGGAACCGCCTATTCCCTGGATGCGGCGGACCAGGGCGGCGCCCTCTCCCTCCAGCAGCGCCTGAAGCGGGATCCCGGCTGGGACCGGGCCACGGCTGCCGGCCTGATGATTTTCGTGCTGCTCTATTCCCCCTGCTTCGCCACCCTGGCCGTGCTGCGCCAGGAAAGCGGACACGCCGGCTGGGCCGTCTTCAGCCTGCTCTTCAATACCCTGCTGGCGGGCGGAGCCGCGGCCGCCGTACGCGGTCTGCTTATGTATTGGGGAATTTGAAAAAAATTATAAAAGCCGCTTTACAAACTCGACAGGGAACATGGCGCGTTCAGCGGTTTCCTCGACAGAAAACCCTTGCGCCAAGAAACGCCTTGCCGCACTCTCCATGCTTTCCGCTACTTCCACAATATACTTGTCGTAATCGTAAAAACGCATGACGCGCTGCCCCCACGGGTATTCCTTGCTTCCGTGGATAAATTCCAGCCCCTGTTGCGGGAATTTTATATGCGGCAGAAGGAGTTGAGGGAGGTTAGACGCTTCTGACGGCGCGGCAGTGCGCATCGCCATGACTGTGGGGGAAAAGGGAGCAGGTGAAGGCATACTGGCTTGTGTCGTTGGTGAAGAAAAAGTCGGTGAAAATGAGCGTAGCGTCACGTTGGAGGAAAATGCGGGGGTCATTCACGCCGATATGCGCCAAGGCATAGATGTTCTGAGTGCAAAAACGCTCAAAGCCAACGAAGATATAAGCTGCGTAGGCATAATGCTGCATGGACAAGGCTTTATTGTAACTGAACAGGAGGCGAAACAATTGGGGTTAGGGCGTGTCGCGGGTCTTGAAAAGCATATTCGCCATTTCAGAAACGGCAAAGATATAACGGATAAGCCTCGCGGGGTCATGCTTATCGATCTGCTTGAGCTGTCCATTGAAGATGTGCGAGAGCGTTTTTCTGACGTCTATCAGTGGGTTCTTACGCGAGTAAAGCCGACACGCGATCAAGATCGCCGCTCAAAACATCGTGATTTATGGTGGATTTGCGGAGAGCCGCGTAAGACCTTTCGTCCCGCTCTCGCAGGACTTAAGCAGTATATTGTCACCCCGATGGTTGCCAAACATAGAATATTTACTTTTCTTGACATCGCTATTTTGCCAGATCAAAAACTTGTCGCATTTGCCAGTGGAGATGCTTATCATCTCGGTATTTTATCCAGCAAAATACACATATTATGGACTTTGACGGTTTGCTCTTACATTGGAGTCGGAAACGATCCTACCTATAACAAAACCATCTGCTTTGACCCCTTTCCCTTCCCTGCCGCCACGCCGGAACAGCAAAGCCGCATCCGCGATTTGGGCGAAAAACTGGACAGCCACCGCAAGGCCCGGCAAGTCCTGCATCCTGATTTGACCATGACCGGCATGTACAACGTGCTGGAAGCCTTGCGCCAGGGCCGGGAACTTACAGCCAAAGAAAAGGCCGTCCACGAGCAGGGGCTGGTGACCGTACTGCGTGAACTGCACGATGAACTGGACGCCGCCGTGGCCGAGGCTTACGGCTGGCCCCCTGATCCCGCTGACCTGCCGGATGAAGAAATTCTTGCCCGCCTTGTGGCCCTGAACGCCGAGCGCATTGAAGAAGAAAAACAGGGCAATATCCGTTGGCTGCGCCCGGAATACCAGACCAAATCCAAGGCTGAACGGAAAATGATTCAGGCCAGCCTGGATATTGCGTTGCCCGTTGAGCCAGCCCCCAAAGGCAAACCCGCCAAGGCAAAGGCCGAGTCCAAAAAGCCCTGGCCCTCTGACCTGTTGGAACAGACCCAGGCCGTGCGCGGCGTGCTGGACATCTCGCGGGAAAACGGCCTTGCCGTGACGCCGGATGCCGTTGCGGAACGCTTTACCCGCGCCCCCCGCGCCAGAGTGCAGGAGATTTTGCGGGCATTGGAAACATTGGGGTTTCTGTGGCCGCCTGATAAAAACCCTACGGAGCCAAGCAAGCAGGTATTGTATGAAAAGTGATATTGCCGTCTTTGAAGAAGCGAAAATCAGACGCCTATATGACGAAGAGGCAGAAACCTGGTTTTTCTCCGTGTTTGCGTTTTGACGGCAGCGGACTGTGGATGGAATTTGTTTTTACGGTTGAATACTTACAGGGTATTCAAGTAAAAACGCTACCGAAAACGCCGGATAGCATTTTGAAATCGCGGCTACTTCTCCGCGGAGGC
>WRHT01000085.1 GCA_009783115.1 Desulfovibrionaceae bacterium
CGACGCGATCCACGAAAGGCACGATGATGTTCAGCCCGGGCCTGAGCGTATGGGTAAAACGGCCGAAACGCTCCACGGTGTATTCATACCCCTGGGGTACGGATTTGATGCCCGCCAGCGTGAAGATCGCCGCCAGCGCCAGGATGCCTATGGCAACGTATTCCATGATCCATCTCCTTACATGTCGTCTTGGGGTTAATTTTCTATAGCTTTTTTATCGGGCGCAGGCAATCAGGGAATCAGGGAAGGCTTGAGTAAAGGGCTTTTTCGGGGTATGCGGTACGGGTTATGCCGGTGGAGAGCGTTAAAAAATACCTCGATTCCTGGGGCAAGGGCGGAGCGGTGCGGGAATTTCAGGTTTCCAGCGCCACCGTGGAGCTTGCGGCCCAGGCCCTGGGGGTGGAAGGGCGGCGCATCGCCAAGACCCTCTGTTTCCGTGGGGACAAGAATGCGGCATATGCCGGGGCCGCCGTTTTTCTGCCGGTCATCCTGCTGGTGGCCGCCGGGGATGCCCGGGCGGACAGCGCCGCTTTCAAGGCCCGCTTCGGGCTGAAGGCTTCCATGCTCGGGCCGGGAGAGGTCCTGTCCCAGACCGGGCACGGGGTGGGCGGGGTTTGTCCCTTTGATTTGCCCAATCCCCTGGTCCGGGTTTATTTGGATGTCTCCCTGCGGCGCTTTGCCACAGTTTTTCCGGCCTGCGGCAGCGCCAATTCAGCGGTGGAACTTGATTGCGGAGAGCTTTTCGCCATGTCCGGGGCCAGGGACTGGGTGGATGTGTGCAGGTCCTGGCGGGAAGAAATTGCGCCTTGACTTTGGTCGGAAAAAGAAAGAAAAATTTTTGTAGGAGAAAAGTCATGGCTGGATTTTTTACCACCCTTGCGGAATGGGGCCTGGAACTGTTTGAAGGGGCCATACACTCCACCCCCCAGGGGTTGGTTGGCGTGGGCCTGATTTTCTTTTATTTTACGCTCATTCTCTGTGCCGCGTTTTGGCGCATCGCCAGGGGGGAGCACCTGGGACATCACCACCATTGAAACATTTTTTTAGGGCTTGAGCATTCCCTACAAGATAGGATCTTGACTTTTACGTGTCGCATGGGTATAATCCCTTCTCTTTTTTAGAATCCAAAGAGCTTGGTTGTTGCGCTGGATGCGGATTAAATCAGGTTTGCGCTAAGGAAGGTTGTCATGTTCGCGATAGTTGAAAGCGGTTGCCGGCAGTATCGGGTGGAGGAAGGCGGGCGGATCCGGGTGGATCTGCTGCCCGCTGAAATCGGCGCGGAAGTGCGGCTGGACAAGGTGCTGCTCCTGGGCGGGAAAAAATTCACCCTGGGCAAGCCGTATATTGAAGGGGCGGTGGTTCTGGCCGAGGTGATCGAGCATATCAAGGACAAGAAGCTGATCATCTTCAAGAAGTGGCGGCGCAATGACAGTTTTCGCACCACCGGGCACCGCCAGAAATATACCACCCTTAAGATAAAATCCATCGCGGCCGAGGCCGGCCGGAAACGGGAGCAGGATCATGGCGCATAAAAAAGCTGGAGGCAGTTCCCGGAACGGGCGGGATAGCCACGGGCAACGGCGGGGCGTTAAACGCTTCGGCGGCCAGTTGGTGCGGGCGGGGAGCATTATCGTCCGCCAGGTGGGCACGGTGGTGCATCCGGGCAAAAATGTGGGCCTGGGGCGTGACTACACTATTTTCGCCACCTGTGACGGCACGGTGCGTTTTGAAAAATTTTCACGCAAAAAAAGGGAACTGACCAGGGTGCATGTGATCCCGTCCCCGGCGGAAGCCGCGGCCTGAATTACCCTGCCTTTGACGATTCTTCATCCGGAGCGCTCCTGTCTCAGCGGGCGCTTCTTTTTTACAAAAAGATACAAGTATGCGTTTTATTGACGAAGCGGAGATAACCCTGCAAGGGGGACGGGGCGGAGCGGGTTGCGTGGCTTTCCGCCGCGAAAAGTTTTTGCCCTTTGGCGGCCCCAGCGGCGGCGACGGAGGGGATGGCGGCAATGTCATTCTGCGGGCTTCCTCGAAGCTTCTTTCCCTGTACGACTTCCGGCTGAAGCGCAATTACGCGGCCGGAAACGGGCGTCCCGGCGAAGGCTCCCAGCGCCACGGGCGCAAGGGGGAGGATTTGATCCTGGATCTGCCTGTGGGGGCGCAGATTTTCGCCATTACCGGCAATGAGGAACATCTTCTGGCGGATCTCCCGGAGGCCGGGGCGGAGTTTTTGGCGGCCAGGGGAGGCCGTGGCGGCAAGGGCAACGAATTTTTCAAAACCTCCACCCAACGGGCTCCGCGTTTCGCCCAGCCAGGAGAAGAGGGGGAATTCCTGCGTCTGCGCCTGGAACTCAAAATTCTGGCCGACTGCGGCATCATCGGCCTGCCCAATGCCGGAAAATCCACCTTCATCGCGGCGGTGTCCGCGGCCAGACCCAAGGTAGCTCCTTATCCATTCACCACCCTGGCGCCCAACCTGGGAGTGATCGTCCATGAAGAGGACCCTGACCGGCGCATGGCTCTGGCGGACATTCCCGGCCTGGTGGAAGGCGCGCACCGGGGGGTGGGACTGGGGCACCGTTTTCTGAAGCATGTGGAGAGGACCCGTTTCCTCCTGCATCTCCTGAGCGCCGAGGATCTGAACCTGGATGACCCTTGGGCGGGGTTTTCCCTGGTCAATGAGGAGTTGCGCCTCTTTGACGCTGATTTGGCCGTCCGTCCCCAAGTGGAGGCGGTGAACAAGATTGATCTTTTATCCATGGAGGCGCTGGAGGGCCTGCGCGTCCGGGCGGCCAAGGAAAAACGGCGGATTTTTTTCGTCTCCGCCAAGGAAGGGCGCGGCCTGGAGGATCTTATGGAGGAAATGTGGAAACTGCGGGAGGATCTGGCCCTGAACCGGCCCCTGGAATACGCCAGGACTTAATCCTTTAAAAGCGGACTCTTGCCAAACGCTCGCGGAGATTGTAGAACTGAAGCACACACATAGCAAGGCTGGAATACAATGCGGCGTAACTTGGTAATGTTCGGCGTCATGGGAGCGGCGGTGGCCCTGTCTTTTCTGGTTTCTGGAGGGACTCTGGCCGCGGAGGATTTGCGGCTTCCGTCCATGTCCAAGTTCCAAGAAGTGGGCGTGCTGGTGCGCGACAGGTGCATGGCCTGCCATACCATGGATTATGCCTTGCCTTTTTACGCCAGTATCCCCGGCATCAAGCAGATTATTGAACGGGATTACAAAGACGGCCTGCGGGCCATGGATTTGCGGGATGAATTCGGAGAGACCTCCATGGACAGGCCGGTGAACGAAGCCACCCTGGCCAAAATGGAATGGGTCATGATCAATGAAACCATGCCCCCGGCCAAGTTTGCCGCGGTCCACTGGTCCAGCAAAGTTTCCTCACAACAGCGCGAATTGATCCTGGATTGGGTGAAAACCACCCGCGCCGCCCACTATGCCACCGGCTTGGCCAGCCCGGACCGGAGCAACGAGCCGCTTCAGCCCATGCCGGATTCTTTGCCCGTTGATTTACGCAAGGCCGCCTTGGGCAAGAAACTGTTTGAAGATGCGCGTCTATCTGTGGACAATAGCATTTCCTGCGCCTCCTGCCACATGCTGGACAAGGGCGGCGCGGACGGGCGGCGTTTTTCCGAAGGCGTGCGCAAACAGCTTGGTGACATCAACTCTCCTCCGGTATTTAACGCCGTTTTCAACGTCAGGCAGTTCTGGAACGGCCGGGCCGCGGACTTGGCGGAACAGGCCGATGGCCCGCCTTTCAACCCGGTGGAGATGGGCAGCAGGGATTGGAACGAAATCATCAGCAAGCTCCGCCAGGATAGCGCTCTCCAGGAGGAATTCCTGGAGCTTTATCCTGTTTCCGCGCAGGGCGGCGGCTGGAGCGGAAAGAATATAGCTGACGCTATTAGTGAATATGAAAAGACCCTGATCACCCCCAACAGCCGTTTTGACAAGTGGCTCAAAGGAGACAACGGGGCGATCACCAGGGAAGAACTGGACGGCTACAGGCGCTTCAAGGCCTATCGCTGTTCTTCCTGCCATGTGGGCAAGTCCGTGGGCGGGCAAACCTTTGAGTACATGGATCTGAAAGAGGATTACTTCGCCGCCCGGGGCGGGCCGGTCCAGGAATCGGATGTGGGGCTCAAGGCTTTCACCGGGCTGGCTCATGATCTGCACAAGTTCAAGGTCCCCAACCTGCGCAACGTGGAGCTTACCGCCCCGTACCTGCATGACGGCACGGTGGCCAGCCTGGATGAGGCTGTAAAAATCATGGGTGTTTACCTTGCCGGTCTTGAAGTGCCGGCCAACGACCGCAAGCTGCTCGTGGCTTTTTTGCGCTCTCTGACAGGTGAATTCCAGGGGAAAAAAGTTTCTGGAGATATAGTCCCGCAATAGGCGCGCTTTCCCGCCCCCTAAAGACTCCCCGCATCCGGCCGAAAAGATGGATGTGTATAAGCAATGGAAGTGGGGAGCGCCGCATGCTTGAATATTACAGATTCAAAGTCATCAGCAATTTGTTTACCAAGGGGCAGATTGAAGCGGCCAGCATGCAGCTTGGCGAGCTACAGAAACGTTATGTGGCCCTGTGCGAGGAGAATGCCGTTCTCAAGGCCAATGTCCGCGAATATGAAGATGTTTTGTTCATGGAGCGGAATTTTGTTTTTGACGGCAACTGCTACTGGCTGATTACCGGGAACATACGGCAGGGGCCGTTTTGTCCAAACTGCTACAACAGGTATGGGCAAATGACCCGCCTTGCCGGTTTGCGCCTGCCGGTCTGCCCGGTCTGTGGAAGCACCTTTGAAAAGACCGGGGCCGAGATGCCCCAGGCGCGCGCTTTGGAGCAATCCGCGGCCGTCCGTTCCCTGCGGGTGATGAGCGCCTCCAGGGCCGGGGGCGATCCGGGGGCCGGCGAAGCAGAGGAACGCCGGGAACAGGGAGCGGGAGGCGCCGGGAAGGGCAGGCGCAAGGCCGTGCTTTTGCCCTTTGCGCCCTGACAGGAGTATGCTTTGGAGGCCGGAACAAGTTTTGTCCTTTTTTTGACCGACCTGGCCGACGAAATGAACGCGGATCGCGCCGCGTTGCGCCGGGTGGGCATACAGCGCCAGCGCAGCATCCGCTCCGGGACGGAGGCCTTGCGGATTATCCAGGCCGCCCGGGTTCCGGATGCTCCTTTGGTTTTGGATTTTATCGTCTGCGCCGAATCCGTACCGGATATGTCCCTGGAGGATTTTTTGCGCGCCCTGCAAGATTTGCCGGGTGACGGCCCAATGCCGCCGGTGCTCTGCCTGGCCGCGGACGTGCGGTCCGCTCGCCAGGGGCAGGACTGGGGAGCGGCCGTGGTTTTGTCCCGCCCTTATTCCGCCAAGGCCCTGGCGGCATCCCTGGAGGAAATCCGCTCCGCGCCCCGCGTCCGGCGCAAGGTTAAGGCGCCGGCGGCTCCGCTCTCCACGCCCCTGGGCAATAGTCCGGAAGCGGAGCCTAATCCTTTGCTGTACGGCCGCGCCGGCCTGAACTTGTTGCGCCGGGGGCGGACGGAACAGGCCCGGGAATATTTGCTTCAGGCCTTGAGGCACGATCCCGTGAACCTCGAAGCGGCCTTGGGTTTGGCCGAGCTGTGCCGCCGTACTGGAGAGGAAGAGCTTTCCAGGCGCTGGGCGCATCGGGCCGGGCTGATTTGTCTGGAAAGCGGACAGAGAGATCGGGCGGAAATGATTTTTTCCCGGCAGCCCGCCCATTGGCGGGGCGATCCTCATTTTTTGGAAGCGCGCGCCCTTTTGGAGGAAGAGGACTTTGACGGGGCCTGCGATCTTTTCCTGCGCCTGAATGGCCGGCAGGAGGGCATGCCTCCGCATGCCGTTTTTGGCCGGGCCTGCCAGTTTACCTCCTCCCCGGATTACTGTATGCGCGGCCTGTGCGCCGCCCTGGAGGAGCGCGGCTGTGCCGGAAGCGCGCGTAAGCTCGGCCGAAGGCTGCTTACGGAAGAAGATTGGGATAGGGAAGGAGAGGCGGCGGACGGTTTTCTGGCTGGTTTTCCCAAGCTTCAGGAGGTGCTGGCGGTGATGCGTTTTACCATGAATGCCTGGAGAACCGGCGAAATATGAGATGCGGGCAGCGCCCCGGTTTGCTATGACACGGCCTGTTATATGGTTTAAAGGGTTTGCGGACTTTTTACAATCTGCAAACCCTTATTATTTCCGTTATTCAAAAATCCAGCCTGTCTGTCTCTTGTTGGGGAACCCGCTTTTTGCCTGAACGCAAAACGATTGGCCATCCCCGCCTGACTGTTTTATTTGTTTTGCAGGAGATCGCGAATGTCGATAAGCAGGTAGATCACGCCGAAACTGATGATTATGCCGAGCACGCCGGCGCATAAAGTGATCAGGAAAGAAATGGCTCCGCCAAAGGGTGACGCGGCCATGCCCGCGGCTACAATTAAAACAACGACAAGGCTGGCGACAAACATAATATCAATAATTTTCGGGAACATG
>WRHT01000086.1 GCA_009783115.1 Desulfovibrionaceae bacterium
CATGGTTTCCGGCCTGGTGGTGGCGATGATCACAAAGCCGGTTTCTCCGTCAACGGGATAGCGGATATGCCATATTTTGCCGCGTCGCGGGGCGAATTCCACCTCGTCGTCGGCCAGGGCCGTATGGCAGCGCGGGCACCAGTTGATGATATAGTCGCCCTTGTAGATCAGCCCTTCCTTGTACAAGCGCGCGAAGACCCGGCGCACGGCCCTGGAAAGCCCTTCGTCCATGGTGAAGCGTTCGCGGGTCCAGTCCACCGAAGCCCCCATGGCCTTGATCTGCCTGCGGATATTTTCTCCGTACTCTTCCTTCCAGCGCCAGACCCGCTGAACAAAGGCCTCCCGCCCCAGATCGTGCCGGTTTTTCCCCTCAGCAGCCAGGCGGCGTTCCACCACGTTCTGGGTGGCGATACCCGCGTGGTCCTCTCCCGGCACCCAGAGCACCGTCTTCCCCTGTTGCCGGGCGTGGCGGCAGAGCACGTCCTGTAAGGTCAGGTTGAAGGCGTGGCCTATATGCAGGTTGCCCGTGATGTTGGGCGGAGGGATCACGATGGAATAAGATTCCCCCAGCGCCGGTAGTGCCGGACTGAACACCCGCCCGTCTTCCCAGCGCGCGCGCCAGCGTGGCTCCACTTCCGAAGGCGCGTAGGCCTTGGCCAAATTTTCCTGCGGCATGATCCCTCCGTGTCGCCGGAATTGCTCCCGAAAAGTCCGGCTGAACCGGCAGTCAACCGGATTTTATGCGCGCTGTCAAGGCAATGGCATAAATGGGGGAGTAATGAAGTTTGCCTTAAACGGAACAAGATGTTAGACATTGCCGATACTGTGACAAGATATGTGTAAGGCCGTCTGTTTCGTTTACGGCGGGTTGCGATGCTGAAACCCATGAGCCTGCGGCTTAAATTGCCCCTTTCCATCTTGACCGTCATCCTGGTCACCCTGTCCATTTTCACGGCGTACATAGTGCATACCGCCGAGTCGGTCATCGCCTATGTTCGCTCCAACAGGATTGACGACGCCACCAGCGCGGTGAGCAACAGCATCGCCATTCAATTACAGAGGGCCGGCAAGGACATGATCCTGGCGGCCGGCCTGCCCAACGTGCTGGAAGGCATAGAGCTTCCCCCGTATCTTGGCGTCTCCGGGCAAGCGGCGCCCGGCGTGGAAGTTGCCCGCGCCTCCCTGAGCGCCTTGCTCCAGAGAATGAAGATGGCCTGCGGCTATTATGAAACCCTTTTCCTGCTGAACAGCGAGGGGCAGATCCTGGCCGGCGATCTGGAATTGGCCCGGTCCATGAATGACATCAGCGGCCAGAATTGGTTCAGGGAAACCATGAACAAAAACACCTTCGTGGCTTCCAAACCATTCACCAGTCCGGCCACCGGAGATATTCTGCTGCCGGTTTCCCTCAAGGTGGTGTATAGCGGCAAGGCCGGGGCCATCGTGGGCGCCTTGCAGCTATCCAAGATCACCCGCGGCGTTTTGCGGGAAAATGCCAGACCCGGCCTGCGGCCGTACGTCACCAATGCTGATGGGGAAATAGTTTCCGCCATGCGGAGCCAGGACGTGAACAGCCGGGAATTTGTCAACGCCGCCTGGTTCGCCGAGGCGCACGCCAGGGTTTCCGGCAATCTGCAAACCGTAATGGAAGGCGAAACCAAAACCATCGGCTTTTACCATATCCCCCAGACCGACCTTTACGCCCTGGTCATTGCCGATGAAGAATACATGCGTTCTTATCTCACAACCATCAGGAACGCGGCCATGGGATCCAGCCTGCTCACCGCTTTTTTGGCGGTGTTCTGTCTATGTTTATACATTTTTCCGGTTACCCGGGATATCAAGCGCCTCAGCCTTTTTGCCGGGCAGATCACCCGCGGCGAACAGGGCATCTCCACCGGGGTCAGCCGCAAGGACGAATTGGGGGATTTGGCCGAGAGTCTAAGCCAGATGGTCGCGACCCTTACCGACATGCTTCAGCGGGCCGAGGCGGCCACCAAGGCCAAGAGCGAATTCCTGGCCCGCATGAGCCATGAAATCCGCACGCCCATGAACGGGATCATCGGCATGGCTTACCTGGCCATGCACGATCACCCCGGCGAAAAACAGATGAATTACCTGCATCGCATTGACGGGGCGGCCAAAACCCTGTTGGGCGTGATCAACGATATTTTGGATTTTTCCAAGATGGAAGCCGACAAAATGGAGATTGTCCCCAAGGACATGAGCCTGTCCGCGATGTTGAATTCCATCTATGACATGCTGCAGGTCAAGAGCCAGGAAAAGGGCCTGGAACTGGATTTTTCAGTGGACGGGGATGTTCCGGACGTCATCAAGGGCGATTCCCTGCGCCTTTCCCAAATATGCATCAATATTTGTTCCAATGCCCTGAAATTTACTGAAAAAGGCAAAGTCAGCCTGCGTATCTCCCTCCCTCCGGCGGATCTTGCCCCCCCGCCCGAGGCTTCAGCCGCGCTTCCCGCCGCTCCGATGGAGGATGGAGATGACAGCCTGTCCCTGCTTTTTGCCATCAAGGACACGGGCATCGGCATCAGCTCCGAGGCTAGGTCGCATATTTTCGAGGCCTTTTCCCAGGCCGACGGCTCCACTACCCGCAAATACGGCGGTACTGGTTTGGGGCTGACCATCTGTAAATCCCTTTCCAGGCTGATGGGCGGGGATATCTGGGTGGAAAGCGAAATGGGCCGGGGCAGCGCCTTTTACTTTACCGTGCGCGTAAGTCCGGGTTCCAGGGAAAATTTGGAAGAAGCCGAGGCCATGCCTGAAGAATCCTTACTGCCGCCGATGCATGTGCTCCTGGTGGAAGATAACGAGATTAACCAGGAAATCGCCATGGGGGTGCTGGAGGGCATGGGGGTGAGCGCCAAGGTGGCCTCCAATGGCGCGGAGGCGGTAAAAGTCTGGCAGAGCGAAAAATTTGATCTTATTCTCATGGATATCCAGATGCCGATCATGGACGGCCTTGCCGCCGCGCGGGCCATCCGCGCCGAGACCGCGCCCAGGGCCCGCGATATCCCGATTATTGCCATGACCGCCAACGCCATGAGCGGAGACCGGGAAAAAAGCCTGGAAGCCGGCATGGACGCGCATATCACCAAACCCCTGGATGCCAGGGAACTGCACGATACCCTTCTGTACTGGGGTATGCACCAGCATTCTGTGGCGGTGGGCTGAAACATTTCAAGGAGGGCAATATGCCGAAAAACATTCTGTTCCGCCGGGTTTTGCTCCTGGCGTTGATCTGTGCTTTCACCTTTCCAGCCGTTTACGGCGAGGCTGGTCAAAAGGCCGATCCCAGCGTGGGGATCCTGCTTTACCGGGATGATGACACCTATATCTCCATGGTCAGCCGGGAGATGCAGGCCGCCCTGGCCGGGAAGGCCGTGGTGGAAGTGCTGGCGGCCAAACAGGATCAGTTGACCCAGATTGAGCAGATTGAAGACTTGCTGGATAAAAAAGTCAGCGCTTTGGCCGTGAACATAGTGGAACCGCAAGCCGCGTCCATGGTGGCCGATAAGGCCAAAAAAGCCGGCATTCCGGTTATTTTTTTCAACCGCGAGCCGGATCTGGCCAGTATTAAAAGCTACGCCGGGGGAACCTGCTTTGTGGGCACCAACACCATTGACGCAGGCAAGCTCCAGGGTGAGATCATCAAAAGACTCTGGGATGATCATCCGGAATTTGACCTGAACAAGGACGGCAAATTCCAGTATGTCATGTTGCAGGCCAACCCCGACAACCCCGAGGCCATAGCCCGCACGGAATATAGTGTGCGTCAGGCTATGGAAAAAGGCGTGCCTTTGGCGCAGATCGGCCAGACCTATATGTGCGAATGGGATGAAAACCTGGCCCGGCAGGCCATGCTGCTGGCCTTTACATCTTACGGCAAGGATATTGAGCTGGTTATCGCCAATAACGACTCCATGGCTCTTGGGGCCATCGCCGCCCTGAACGCCAACGGGTATAACACCGGGGACAAGAGCAAGTTCATCCCGGTGGTGGGGGTGGATGCAGTGCCCCAGGCCATTGAGGCCATACGGCAAGGCAAGATGAGCGCCACGGTCAAGCAGGACGCCGAGGCCATGGGCAAGGCGGTGGCCGCTATCTTGTTGAACGCCGTGGCCGGCAAAAACCTGCTTGACGGCACCGGCTACGTCTGGGACGAAAGCGGCATTGCCATTCGCATTCCGTATGCTCCCTATGAAGGCGGAAAATAGGATCCCATGCAGGCGGATTTCAACCCGGCTCTGACTAAAGAGGAAGTGTTGCGCTGTCCGTTGTGCCGTTATGACGGCAAGACCGTGCTCGTGCAGACGGATGAGGAACTGGAAAGCGCCCTGGAAGAACTTTCCGGGGCGTCTTTCCTGGGTTTTGACACGGAAACCCGGCCGACCTTTAAAAAAGGCGAAGCTTATCCTCCAAGCCTCGTGCAACTGGCCTCCGAGGAGGCGGTTTATCTGTTCCGTCTGCAGAAGATCAGCCTGGACAAACTTTTAGCCTTGCTGGCCAGGGAAGACGTGCTCAAGGCCGGGGTGGCCGTGGATAATGATATTCGCGCCCTGCGCTGCCTGGGCGACTTTCAGCCCGCCGGCATGGTGGATTTGGGGAAACTGGCCGCCAGGCATAACATTGCCCAGCACAGTCTGCGCGGTTTGGCCGCGTGTTTTTTGGGGGTACGCATTTCCAAAAGCATGCGCTGTTCCAACTGGAGCCAGGCCAGGCTGACCTCCAAGCAGATCAGCTATGCGGCAACGGATGCCTGGATCGGCCTGCGCATTTACCTGCAATTCCGCAAGTTCGGACTGGTGTGAGATGGAAATTTTCGGCCGTTTGCCGGGGTTGGTTTATTTGGCCTTGCATGTGGACAAATACCTGTTTCCCCTGGTGGAAACTTACGGAGGCTGGGTCTATCTTCTGCTTTTCATGATCATCTTCTGCGAAACCGGGCTGGTGGTAACGCCCTTCTTGCCTGGAGATTCCCTGCTCTTTGCCGTCGGCGCCCTGGCCGGCGCCGGGGCGCTCTCCCACCCCCTGGTCATGCTGATCGTCTTCATCCCCGCCGTCCTGGGAGATCAGGTCAATTACAGCATCGGACGCTACCTGGGCCGCAGGGTTTTTGAAAAGGAATATCGTCTGCTGAAGCGCGAACACCTGCTGGCCGCCCAAAAATTTTACGAAACCCACGGGGGCAAGGCTATTATCCTGGCCCGCTTCGTCCCCGTTATCCGTACCTTTGCCCCCTTTGTGGCCGGGGTGGGCAAGATGGACCGGGGCCGCTTCGTCATCTTCAACTTCACCGGAGCCGCCATCTGGGTGCTGATCCTGGTTAACGCCGGCTTTTTCATGGGTAACCGTCCCTGGGTGCGGGAGAACTTTTCTCTGGTCATCTACGCCATAATCCTCATTTCCGTCCTCCCGATGGTCATCGAGGGCGGTCGGGCTTGGCTGCGCAAACGCGCTTCACGCTGACCTTATTTGAGCTTTTCGGTGCGGACCCGTTCGCGGTGCTCCTTGAAGACGTAGCGGACGATCTGTTCGCGTTCGCTTTCGCGTAGACGGGTGAATTTCAGGGCGAAGGTGGAACCCACGCCGGGCAGGGGTTTGCCGTGGCGCAGCACCGTGAGTACGCCGGAAACCATTACCGGGGGCAATTCTCCCAGAAAGAGCACCATCTCCAGGTAATCATCCGCCTGTAAATCGGTGGCATGGACCAGGAGCCCGGAAGCGCTAAGATCCAGCACCACCATCTGCTTGCTAAAGTAAGCGGACAGGGTGTCTTTGTTGATCTGGGCGATGATCCGGTCCAATTTGCTGTCCAGGTTCAGCAGAAAAGCCACTACCGATTCCGACATATTGGAAGAATTGGCGGCAAAGCGCTCCCGGAAGTTATTGTCTTCCACGCTGACGCCGCTACTGGGGCAGATCTGGGGTTCTTCCGGGTGGCTCATCTTTCTGTAAATGGCCTTCAGAAAACAGGAAACCCTGGAATAGTCGCGGTTGTCGCTCCCCTTTTCACCTTCGCTGCTCATAACTTGTCCGCCTGCGCCGGAGACGCGTATTTTAAGGTTAAACCGTTTAAGGGTTGCTCTCCAAAAATTGTTTGGCCCGGGTAGCTTCCTGGCTTTTGGGGAATTTACGGATCAGTTCGTTCAGGCGTATTTTGGCCGCGTCTTTCTTGTCGTTCCTATGCATGGCTATGCCTTGTTTGAGCATGGAAGACTGGATTTTGTTGCTCCCCGGGTATTTCTCGATGACCTGCTGGTAAGCCAGGATGGCGTTGTTATAATCCTGCATCTGGTAATAGGATTCGCCCTGCCAGAAATGGGCGTTGCTGATCAGGTTGTGCCGTGGATAGTTATTGATGAAATCGGCGAAAATACGTACCGCGTCAGAGTATTTGCGGTCGCTGAAAGCCTTGGTTCCGGAATCGTAGAGGGCTTTGGACA
>WRHT01000087.1 GCA_009783115.1 Desulfovibrionaceae bacterium
AAGACCGCCCCGAAATAACTAAATCAATCGCTGGATGGAATTGGATAATTAACGCAATTTATACTTAGAAATGGAATAAAAGGGCTTTTTATGGAAATCATCGGCGCTTATGAAGCCAAAACTCATCTCTCCCAAATCCTGGACCGGGTTGCCGGAGGAGAAAAAATAACCATTGCCCGACATGGCGTGCCTGTGGCGGTTTTGCAACCCGCCGCTCCCGCGAAACAGACGCCCGTGCGTGCGGTCATTGAACAGTTGCGGGGCTTTCGTAAGGGCCATCGCCTGGGAGATATTTCTCTGCGCGAGTTGATTGAAGAGGGCAGAGATTGAGGCCCGTCCGGTTCGTGATCGACAACTCCATTGTCATGGCTTGGTGTTTTGATGATGCGGAAGACGATTATGCGGATGCGGTCCTGGAAAGCCTTGAAACCGGCCAAGCCCTCGCGCCTGCCGTTTGGCCTCTGGAAACAGGAAATGTCCTGCTCGTCGCTGAACGGAGACAACGAATAAACCGGGCCGCAACCGTCCGTTTTTTAGAACTTCTCGACGCCTTGCCCATCCAGGTGGAACAGGAACCGCCCGAGCGAATGTTCAAAGAAATCGTTTCCCTGGCCCGGGAACAGGAACTTTCCACCTACGACGCTTCCTATCTGGATCTCGCTATGCGGCGCGACCTCCCTCTGGCCACCAGGGACACCGCCCTTTTAAAAGCGGCCCGACGATGCGGGATCCCATTATTTGAGCCTGATTAAGCAGAGCCCCGGTCTTCCCCGCCCGCCCCGGCACCTCGCTATATTTTCCCAAAATGACCGAAGGCCGTTTTTTTATAAAAAATACATATATATCTAAATCTGGAACGGTAGCCTGTTAGACTGCTTCGCAAGTGGGCGGTTGCGGGCCGCGTTTATAAATTTGGAAAGGGATAGTATGAATTTCACATCCGCGGTTTCACCAAAAGAGCTTTTCGAGGTGCTTCTCCACGTTGCGCCGGTCCGCCCGGTGTTCATCTGGGGTCCGCCCGGTATCGGCAAGTCCGCCTTGGTGGGACAGTTCGCCCAAGCTGTGGGCTTGCCCTGCGTCTCGCTTCTCGGCAGTCAACTGGCGCCGGAAGATATAATCGGCGTGCCGCAGATCGTTGACGAGTGCAGCGTCTTCCGCCCGCCGCGGCATATTGCCCGCCAGGAGGCCTACTGCCTTTTCCTGGATGAACTCAACGCCTGCTCCCAGGAAGTGCAGAAGGCGTTTTACAGCCTGATCCATGAGCGCAGGATCGGCGAATACGAATTGCCGGCCGGCTCGGTCGTCATAGGCGCGGGCAACAGGGCCCAGGACAGCGCCATCGTCAAGCCCATGTCCTCCGCCCTCATCAACCGTATGGTCCATTTTCAGCTTAAGGTGTCTTCGCGGCAATGGCTGGACTGGGCTGGGGAAAGCGGCATTCATCCCCATATCATGGAGTATGTCGGGCTCAGGCCGGATCACCTGTGGTCCCAGCCGCCCAAAACGGAAGAACCTTTTTCCACCCCCCGTTCCTGGCATATGCTGAGCGATGCCCTGAAAGAATATGGAGACGCCTTAAAGCCGGAGGATATATCCCGCCTGGCCAGGGCCTGCCTTTCCCCGCATCATGCGGTGCAGTTCAACGCTTTCATCAAGCAGATACAGAACCGCTTCCAGCTTTCGGCCATCATCGACGGCAAGGCCCCCTGGCCGGATGAGCCGGAAAATCGCGATGTGCTTTATTTTTTGGCCCAGTCGCTGCGGGCGCGGCTGATCAAGGAACTGCCAACGGACAAGAAAAAGCTTTCCTCCTCAAGCCAGCAACTTGCCCTTTCCGGCAAACGGGTTATCAAGGACCTGGCCCGCATAAGCGTGGAAATCGCGCGGATGGTAGTGAGCCCGGAAGAAGACGTCAAAAACCGCCTTCCCGAATGGTTCCTCATTGAACTCGTGCGCGATCTGCCCAGATTGGCGGCCAAGTAAGCTTATGGACAAGCCTTCCCTGGTGACGGCGGCCGAGCATTTTCACCGGCGTGGTTTTAAACCGCCGCCGCTCTTCCGGTATATATACAAGCAAGTGTACTTATCTACGGCCCCGCGCCAGGGATATCCGGCCAAGGGCCTGGCCAGGGTCAGCCAGGCGGGGAGCATCGTTTTCAACCCAAAGCGCAAGGCCTTGCCGGCGGAATGGGATTATGTCCTTGCGCATTGCCTCTTGCATCTGGTTTTTGGCCATATCGTGTCCAAGCCGTTTCCCTCGGAATGGGCCGTGGCCTGCGATGTTTTCACCGCCCGGTTCCTGGCGGAACTCAAAATAGGAAAGTCCCCGGCTGAATATCCGCAGCTTCCTCAACTGACGGTTTCAAATGAGGAACAACTATACGAACAGCTTGTCCGGGATGGATTGGGCCAGGAGTTCCTCGGCTTTGGCGTGGCCGGAAATGAACCTGATTTTGAGGTGGGCAACCTTTCCGCCCGGCGAAATCAAGACTGGACTTTATTGTTTGCCCAGGGCCTCGGGCAGGCCGTTGAGGATACCGTGCGCGGGGTCGGTTCCGGTGAATACGGCGACGCCGGCACCGTCCCGCTGACCGAAGCGCAAAAGGCCAAACAATGGTTCATTTCCAGTTATCCGCTGCTTGGTGCCCTGGCTTCTTCTTTCGCGGTCATTGAAGACTCGTTTGTCTGCGCCTCTCTTAATATTTCCGTCGCCGCTGTCAGCGAAGAACTGCGGGAAGTATATGTCAACTCGAATTTCAGGCATACCGAAGGCGAGTACCGCTTCATCATGGCCCACGAATTGCTCCATGTCGGGCTGCGTCATCGGGGCCGCCGCGGGGGCCGGGACGCCTATTTGTGGAACGTGGCCTGCGATTTCGTCATCAACGGGTGGCTGCTGGAGATGGAGGTGGGGCATATGCCCGGCTTCGGTATGCTCTACGATGAGGAATTCAAGGGGCTTTCCGTGGAAGAAGTCTACGCCCGCGTAGCGGTCGATTTGCGCCGCTGCCGGAAACTGGCGACCCTGCGCGGCGTGGGCTTGGGGGATATGTTGGAAGGGGGAGATCTGTCGGGAAAACAGGCCCCCAGCCCGGTGGTTGACCTGGACGATTTTTGCCGGGAAGCCCTGATGCAGGGCCTTCTCTATCACCAGGAACGTCAAAGAGGCTTTTTGCCCGCCGGCCTCATTGAGGAGATCCGCGCCCTGGCCCAGCCGCCCATCCCCTGGGACGTGGACTTGGCCCGCTGGTTTGATTCCTTTTTTGCTCCGCTGGAGAAAAGACGTTCTTACGCCCGTGCCAGCAGGCGCCAATCCGCCACCCCGGATATCGCCCGCCCCAGCCACCTGCCTCAGCCGGATAAGGAGGACGCCAGGACTTTCGGCGTGGTGCTGGACACCTCCGGCTCCATGGACAGGGCGCTTCTGGCCAGGGCCCTGGGAGCTATCGCCAGTTACGCCATTTCGCGGGATGTGCCGCTGGTGCGCGTGGTCTTCTGTGACGCCGCGGCCTATGACGAAGGCTATATGCCGCCGGAAGATATCGCCTGGAGGGTGCGCATCAAAGGGCGGGGCGGGACCATTCTGCAGCCGGGAGTAGATTTACTGGAAAAGGCCAAGGATTTCCCCTCCCAAGGGCCGCTTCTGATTATCACGGACGGTGAATGCGACAAGCTCGCCATTCGGCGGGAACACGCTTTTTTGATCCCCAAGGGCAAGCGCCTGCCTTTTTTCCCGTGGGGCAAAGTGTTCCTATTCTCGGATTGAAGGCGGCCCGGTGAAGCCTGGCCCCCGGCTTGCCGGAGACCTTCGGCGCGTCTATTGTGCCTGAATCAGGTTGACAGTGTTGCCAATTGAGGCTCCAGCATTGACAACTATGCTACCAAGTATTATAGTGGTGGCATGAAACGAATCCTTAAGACCCGCACCTTCTGCCGGTGGCTGCGCAAGACCGAATTGCAGGACAAGATGCTGTTTAAGGCGGTTGAGGAAATGGAAAACGGGCTTGTGGATGCCGATCTGGGCGGAAGTGTTTTCAAAAAAAGGATAGCATTGCCCGGCCGGGGGAAAAGCGGAGGCGCCAGAACCCTGATCGCCACGAATAGGGCAGACCGTTGGATTTTCATATATGGCTTTGAAAAAAATGAGAGAGACAACATCACGCAGCCCGAGCTTGTTTTCTTGCAAGGGATTGCCCACGACTTGCTTGGCTGTTCAGAGGAGGCCCTGTTGAACGCCATAACTCAAGGAGATAGCCAGAGCTCTTTATGGCAACTATCGTCCGGAGCATCTGCTGCAATTAAGGCAAGCTGTCAGAAGTTATGAATTCTATCAAGCTGAAATCCTTGAATGTGAGCAGGCGATCTCACATCAACTGGAATTGATCATGAGAAGAAGTGACACCGGCAATAATCAGGATGGAGGCTATGGCCCATCTGGAGACTTGACGCGGGCGGAAGCCCTGGAAAGAATTTGCGGCGTAGACCTGACCAAAATAGAAGGCATAAGTCCGGCTTCGGCTTTGACCATTTTAGCGGAAATAGGCACGGATATGAGCCGCTGGAAATCGGCCAAGCATTTTGCCTCTTGGCTGGGCTTGTGCCCGGGCATAAAAAAAAGCGGCGGCCGCCTGATCAGCGGCGCCAGCCGCCGGGTATTAAATCGCGCGGCAGTCGCTTTAAGGTTGTCCGCTTACTGTTTGCATCGCTCTAAAAGTGCTTTAGGCGGATATTTACGGCGCCTAAAAAGCCGAATCGGAGCGCCAAAAGCGATTACGGCCACGGCCCATAAATTGGCTCGTTTGATCTACACTTTGCTCAAACATGGTCAGGAATATGTACAAGCCGGTCAAGAGGCCTACGAAAAGCAATTCCAAACACGCAAACTCAGAGCATTGCATAACAATGCTAAATCAATGGGCTTTAATCTGGTTCCCGTAGAACATACAACGGGTTGTTCTTTATAAGCGTAGCGAAGCAATCCAGAAAAAATAATCGCATCATAACAAAGCATTATATCTTGCTCTTTACTGGATTGCTTCGTCGCAAGGCTCCTCGCAATGACGGATGAAGAAGTGACCTGTTCACCCAAATCTTCCATAAAAAAACGCCCTGAACTTGACCTGAACTTATTGATAAACCAATATAAAGCTCTAATGACCGCCAATAGAAATAACGCCTATTGACTGATTTGGGATAAATCAAAATTGAATGCTTTTTTGTAATGAACCGCTTTCTTGCTCAGTCAGCCATTTTTCAATCCGCTCCCCGGTCAATTCCCACCCCTCAAGCGGAAAATTGGCGACAATATCCAACTTAAATTTTTGATACCGCGTCATGACCAGAGAGCGAAAAGACGGCCCCCAAAAATCCGCCAGAATAGCCAAGGCCAATTGAGCCGGGCCAGGACCCCCATGGCCCCACTCAAAACCGGCAGGGTTGTGGTTATGCCAATCAAGACGCCAATCCAAGGGCCGATCATCAACCAAGACAGTAACACCCGACTCAGACCGGGCGCCAGTGTAAATTTTCATCAATATTCCCTTCCGGTTTATTTAATCCACTTCATTACTCCTTGACTTTACTAAACTCTTCTTGCTTTAGCAAGGCAACTAGAGTTATAATTTCCAAAATCACACAAAAAGTCAGGTTTTTGGAATCGGCCAAGGAGGAAACATGAGCGCAAATTAAGGAGTTACCGATGAAAAAAATCTGTCTTGCATTATTGTTTCTGTTTGCTTTGCCAAGTAACGCATTTGCATACGATGTGATGTTTAATACGAAAAGTCGTATTTATCATACGCCTTCATGCGGATGGGCTCGTAAATGTACTAAAAATTGCATAAAGATTGACCACACGCAAGCCCAACAAAGAGGCGGCGTTCCTTGCAAAGTTTGTGGGGGAGTAAAAATGAGTGGCAATTCCAAAAATCTAAACGGTGGTTATGCAAAAACAGAAAACAGGACCCGAATTGGTCCCTACCTATGGCCGGCCCCGAATCAGGCCCAACCTGACCCTGGCAAAGGCCATGAGCCTCGGATGTGATGAAGGAGGGTATTGATTATGTCCTTAAGCAAGTCCGACAACCCCACAGTCCGTTTAGATGCCCGCATCCCCCTCCATATCAAGAAGAACCTGGTCACGGCCGCCGCCCTTTCCGGCCGTAGTCAGACCGATTTTCTCATCACCGCCGTCAACGAGGCGGCGCAAAAAGTCATTGCCGAACACAGCCTGATTACTCTCTGCTTGGAAGACCAGGAAGCCTTGGCCAAGGCTCTGCTGGATGAAAACGCGCCCTCGGACGGACAACGGTGGGGCAGATTACGAAAAGCTCTCTCTCGGCATTCTCATGAAGTGGACAGCCGATGACTTTGAGGCACATTCGCCTGGAACCTTTTTCCTTCGAGCCGGGCCTCCACGACTGTTC
>WRHT01000088.1 GCA_009783115.1 Desulfovibrionaceae bacterium
AAAGCGCGGCCAGCATGAGCGAGCGGCGGATGTGTCCGCCGGAAAGCTCCTCGACCTGCTCGTTCAGCACCCAGACAGCCGGCTCGGCGCACACCACCACCGCGCCCAGGAGAAAGCCCACGGGAACAAGCGCCGCTCCACCCATCGTTCCCAGGGCCACGCCCAGGGAATACCCGACCGGAATAAAGCCGCCGCTGACCCCGGTCATGAAAATCACCAGCCCGATGGAGGCATAGAGGAAGCCCAGGGTCATGCGGCGCATCTGCCCGGGCGGCAGGCGCAGAAGCGTGGCCTGGAAAAGCAGGAAAATTAGGAAGATGGGCAGAATGGCCATGCTGATATCCTTGGCCGCTTCCGGCAGCGCGTGCAGCAAAAAGCGCTCCACCAGTCCCCCGGCGGCCATTTCACCCGCTACCGCGTCCTCCGGGCTGGCGGTGGCCGGCGAGATCATGCCCATGAAAGCCACGGCCGCAATCGGGCCGATGGAGGCCAGACCGACCCAGCCGAAACTGGAGTCGTCGTCTTCCTTTTCTCTCTTGGCGGCCGAGGCCACGCCCACGCCCATAGCGATGATGAAGGGCACGGTGATCGGGCCGGTGGTCGCCCCGCCCGCGTCAAAGGCCACCCCCACGAAAACCGCGTCCACAAAGGCGCAGGCCCCGAAAACCGGCAGGTAAAAACCGACCAGCAGCCAGCGCAACGGCAACTGGAACACGGTTTTCGCCACCCCCAGCATGAGAAAACCGCCCACTCCCAGGGCGATCATCAGGATCAGCGTCTGCCGGTCAATGGAATGCCTGACCGCGTGCACCTGTTTGCCGAGCACCTGTATATCCGGTTCGGCAATGGTTACGGCGAAGCCAATGGCCAGGACCGCGCCCAGGATCAACGGCAGGTTGCGGCGGCGGGTGAGGGCGGCGCCTGTTTTCTGCCCGAAGGCCACCATGCCGAGTTCCGCGCCGATAAGAAATACGGCCAGGCCGAGGATCAGGAGTAGCCCTCCCAGGATGAATTGCGGCAACTGCCCGGCTCCCAGCGGGGCGACGGTGAAATGCAGAATCGCCACCAACGCCATGATCGGGATGACGGAAACCGCCGATTCTCTGAGCTTATGCGTAAGGGTCGGAAGCACTCAGTTCTCCAATGTTAAACAATGGGGACAATCTAGCCCGTTTCCTTCTAACGCGCCTTTTTTCCGAGCTGCATAAAGCGCAGCACATCCATGCTGAAGGCTATGCCCACCCCCGGCTCGCTGAGGCAGGGCACTTCCTGGATGGCCTTAAGGATAGGCTCGGCTTTGTCCTTGGGCACCACGATGATGATAAATTCCTTTTCCGGCACGATGGTGATGCCGAAAAACTTCACCTCTTCGCCGGCCCGGACCGTGCCCTGGGCGTTCATGATCGTGCCGCCGGTCGCCCCCGCCTTACGGGCCGCGTCCATAATATCATCGGCGAAGCCGAAATTGACAATAACCGCAATAAGCTCATGTTCGGCCTGGCTCATAACCTTTCCCTCGGTTTGCGAGTTGGAAGCCAAAATATCCGCTCCGCCATTTACGGCGTTATCCTTGTGGATCCGGCGCAGGATGCCCTGCACGTCCAGGCAGAAGGAAACCCCGTTGCCCAGTTTGCCTATTTCCGCGTCCGCGCGCAGGGCCGCAAGCACCCCATCGGTTATTTCCCGATCCACCAGGGTAAAGATCAATTCCACCGCTTCGCTGTCAAGCCCCAGGAGGTGGGCCAGCTTGTTGTTAACCGTGCCGCGCCCCTGGACGATGGTTCCCCCCCGGCCGCCGGCCCCATTGACCACCCGCATCACCTTTTCTCCATGAGAGCGGCGCACGATGGTCAGCACCAGCACACCCGGCAAATAAGTGCTTATGACCTGTTTCTGATCCATATTCCCTCCGGCCGCAGGCCGTAAATCCGGGATCGCCAGCGGAACCGCCTTTCCTAATAGCCCAGCGAACTTCTTTTGGCAATGCGCCGCCCGTTTCGCCTCCGGATTGACAAACTACGCGGATAATGTATACTGCCAACCCATTGCGGAATGGAGTTCTGAGATGCCCTGGAAACACTTTCCCCGCTCCCCCGGCTGGCCGCCGATCTGGCTTTTGCTCTGCCTCTGCCTGGCCGCCTGTGACGGCACACGCGCCCGTCCAAAGCCGGATCGTTTTCCCGTAGGATGGGGGGATAGCCGGCAGACCATCACCCTGGAAAATATTGAATCCGCTTACGCCGCCGGCAACCTGCCGCTCACGGAAATGATGGCCGCGGAATTTACCTCCAAGGCCGAGGCTCCCCTGTCCCAACTGGCCGGAGCCTGGCGTTTGCAGGCCCTGGCCGCCACGGAAAACCAGCACCCCCTGGAAGCCCTGGCCGCGCTGGATCGCTGGCGAGCCGCCAGTTCCATGGAAATAACGGAAGAATGGCTGGAAATCTGGCATAGCGCCATGCTCCTCCTGCCGGCAAGCGAGTCCGCATGGAAAGCCAAATCCATTTCCGAATCCCCTGCCGGGCATCCCCCAGCCCTGGTCGACGCGGCCGGAATCTTCCTGCTGGAACAGCGTCTGCAAAGCCCTTCCTGGCGTGAAGCGCTCTCCGGCCTGGAACGCCTGTACAACGGGGAAGACCCCGCCCGGAAGCGCTACCTGGAAAACCGCCTGTTCCATCTCCTGCACACCATGCCCTCTTCCAATCTGGGCAACCTCATGTCCGCGGCCAACGACGGCAACGAAAACCGCTATCCTTACGGGCTGATCCGCCTGGAAAACGCCCGCCGGCTGTTCTGGGAGCCCCAACACCGGAGCCAGGCGAAAGAAAACGCCTATTATACCAGAGACGGATCTCAGCTTGCGAACCAGAGCCTTTTTCAATCCTGGAACCATCCAGACTGGCAGATCTTGAAACCGCTCCGGCACAAAAACCAGGCCCTGGTCCTGGTGCTGCCTATCTCCGGCCCCTACGGCAACCTGTCTGAAAAAATCATCAAGGGCGCGGAAATAGTCCGCAACGGCCTGGCCCATTATGGGCGCCGCCTGCATCTCCACATCATTGACAGCGACAACCCGAACTGGCTGACAAACCTGGCCGCCCTGCCCGCGGAGGCGCGCATTGTCGGCGGCCCCCTGCGCCGTGAGGATTACCTGAGCATAAAAGACGCCGGACTATTGAATAAGCGCACATATTTCGCCTTTCTGCCCAACCTGGATGAAAACGACGAAGGCCTGCACGCTTGGCGTTTCTTCCCTTCCCGCCAGGACCAGGTAAGGGTGATGCTGAACTACGCCATGGACCTGGGCCTGGCCAGCTACTCCATCTTCGCCCCGGATTCCGGAGAATACGGCCGGCAGATGTTTGAACTTTTTTCCAGCCAGGCCGCCGAGAACGAGGTGGATGTGACCAGGGCCGGCTATTACCCGGCCGAGCAATACCAGCTCTGGGTGAAAAGCGTCTCGGATTTCCTGGGTTTGCAAACGGATCTCCCCACCGACCCCGAACCGGACTTTCAGGCCATGTTCCTGCCGGATAATTGGAGCAACGCCTCGCGCATCATCTCCCATATCTTTTATTGCCTGGACAACAAAATCCTCTTCATGGGCACCAACCTCTGGGAACATGGCTTAATCTCGCAACAGCGCCTGGGATTGCGCAACTACCGCCTGACCGTGTTTCCCGGCGCCTGGAACCCGCAGACCCTCAGCCCTTCCGGGGGGCTGCTGCGTAGCGCGGTGGCCATGGGCGGAGATGAGGTTGCCGATTTCTGGTTTTCTCTGGGTTATGATTTCGCCATCATGGCCGCCGGACTGAACCTGCCCCCACGCCCGGCCGATCCCGATGAAGTCAATGCCGCCCTGGCCACCCTGCCGCCCCTGCCCTGGAGCGGCGCGCCCATACGCTGGGACGCTTACGGCTTCGGACAACAGGACCTCTATGTGCTGGCCCCGGCGGAAAACGGCTTCAGCCTGGCCAACAGGGAACGCATCAAAACCCGCCTGAACCAGCCCTTGAACGTCTCCTCCGGCGTCACCGCGCCCAAAGGCGCCAAGGCCGACGAGGCCGGAGATCACGACTAGCCTATGAAACGCGCCTTGATCTGCCTCGCGCTCCTAGCGATTATCGGCTCTTCCGCCGGGCGCGGCGCGGCTTCCGATACAACCTCCTACCGGGACATCCCCGGCGTGACCGCGGAAGAAATATCCGCCATCGAGGCCCTGAAAACCGTCCGGAAAAAATTTTCATACGGCGCCATGCTCGCCACCGAAGCCTTTATCCTGCCCGACGGTTCACAGGCCGGCTTCACCATAAAACTTTGCGCGCTTTTAACGAAACTCTTCGGGCTGCCTTTTGTTCCGGAAATATGCGAATGGGACGACATGTTGAACAGGCTGAACGCCCGTTCTCTTGATTTCACGGGAGAGCTGACTCCCACGGAAGAACGGATGCTGACCTACGGCATGTCCTTCCCCATCGCCGAGCGCATGTTGCGGATTTTCATGCACGCGGATTCGAACGCTATTCAGACTGAAACCGACCTCAACGGGCTTAAAATCGGTTTTCTGGAAGGTTCGATAACCGCGGATTCCATCAAAAAAGCCTATCCCGTGGCCTTTCAACCCGTGGACGTCGAAAATTACCATAACGCCGCGATGATGATCCGTGACGGCGAGATTGACGCGTTTATTGACGAGGGAGTCTCGGACCCGGTCTTTAGCGAATATCCCTTTGTGCGTTCCGCCGTCTTTTTTCCCATGGTGCACTCGCCCGTTTCCATGACCACCGCCAACCCCGATCTTGCCCCGATCATCTCGGTGCTGAACAAATACATCGCCTCCGGGGGGGTGGACAAACTCTACGCCCTCTATAAGGAGGGAGATTTAGAATACGCGCGGCACAAGCTGCATCGCTCCTTCACCGACGAGGAAAAGGCCTATATGGACGATTTTCGGCAACGCGGCGCGGCAATCGGCGTTGCCTTTGAGCTCGATAACTACCCGGTCGGCTTTTACAACACTAAGGAAAAAGAATTTCAAGGCATCGCCGCGGACGTCCTGAAGGAGATCAGCAGACTCACGGATATGCAATTTGAGATGGCCGCCGCCCACGGGGGCACCTGGGCGGAGATACTCGACAAGCTGGAAAGCGGCGAGATCCACATGGTCGCCCAGCTTTTACACTCCAAGGCGAGAATAGAGCATTTCCTGTGGGGCGCGGTTCCCTACTCCCGCTCTTACTACGCCATCATGTCCAAGGCGGATTACCCGAACCTGGCCAGCTACCAGGTGGTGCGGGCCACCGTGGGCGTGATGAAAAAATCCGGGCACGAGGATATATACCGCGAACTTTTCCCCAACAACAACAACCTTAGAGAATACGACACCCTTTGGGAATGCCTGGAGGCGCTGGAAAAAGGGGAGGTGGCCCTGCTCATGGGATCAGAGCACATGCTGATCACCCAAAACCATTACCATGAAAAATCGGGGTTCAAGATCAACATCAAGCTGAACGTGCCCATGGATTCCTATTTCGGCTTCCATAAAAACGACCGGATTCTCTGTTCCATCATCGGCAAGGCGCAGCAATACGTGCCCACGGAAACCATTGAAATAGCCTGGACCAGCCGGATGTTTGACTATTCAAAAAAACTGGCCGAGGAGCGCGCCTTTTTCCTGGCGATCTTTGTCAGCGTGCTCTCGCTGATGCTGGCCGCGACCGTGGTTTTACTCGTCAGGGACGTAAGGCTTAACAAAAAGCTCAAGGATATGGCCAACACGGACTCGCTCACGGGCATCTTCAACCGGCGCTGTTTCATGGAAATGGCCCTGGCCCAGATTGAACGGACGTTGAGGATGGGCGGCGAATGTTTCGTGATCATCCTGGATCTGGATCATTTTAAAAACGTGAATGATCATTACGGACATCTGGCCGGAGACAAGGTGCTCAGGGAAACCGCCCAACGGGTAAAGCAAGCCATACGGCCATACGATTTATTCGGCCGTTACGGCGGAGAGGAGTTTATCCTGCTGGTTCCCGATGTTGATAAAGAGAGTGTGCTGAATGTCGCGGAACGCATCCGGCAGGATATATGCAAAACGCCCATTGAGTACGAAGGCCGGGGAATACCTGTTTCCGCCAGCTTCGGCATCGCTTACGCGGCTCCGGTAAACAACCTGGGAACGGCGACTAAAAGCGCGGATGAAGCCCTTTACCAGGCCAAAGAAAACGGGCGCAACCGGGTCGTTTTCCACGGAGACGGCGGGTAAGAAGGCGCAATTCACTTCGCTTTCAGGAGTTTTTCCGCGGTCTTGACCACGTTCTCCACCGTAAAGCCAAAATACTGATACAGCACGCTCATGGGCGCGGATCGTCCGAAGCCGCGCATGCCGATGA
>WRHT01000089.1 GCA_009783115.1 Desulfovibrionaceae bacterium
CAAGAGCTATTCCATGGCCGGATGGCGGGTGGGTTTCTGCGTGGGCAACCGCGATCTGGTGCATGCCCTGACCCGCATCAAGAGTTACCTGGATTACGGCATTTTCCAGCCCATCCAGATTGCCTCGGCCGTGGCCTTGAACGGGCCGCAGGACTGCGTGACGGAGATCCGCGGGATCTACCGTCAGCGCCGCGACTGGCTCATTGACGGGCTTAACCGCATAGGCTGGGAGACGCCCGCGCCCAAGGCCACCATGTTTGTATGGGCGCGCATCCCCGAACCTTTTCGTAAAATGGGTTCCGTGGAGTTTTCCAAGCTGCTTCTGCGCGAGGGGCACGTGGCGGTTTCGCCGGGTCTTGGTTTCGGGGCTGGAGGGGATGAATATGTGCGTTTCGCCCTGATTGAAAACCAGCACCGCACCAAGCAGGCCGTTCGCGGTATCAGGAAGGCCCTTTTCGGAGGCGGCAATGGCGATTGAAACATATAGTCCTCTTCCGCCTCTACGCCTGGGGTTGGCCGGTTTCGGCACGGTGGGCGGCGGCCTGTCCCGTCTGCTGGAAGAAAATCGGGAGGAACTGCTGGCCCGCTGTGGCAGGGAAATAAGCATTCGGGCAATTTTAGTGCGCGATCCCGCCAGGGCGCGGCCTTGCCCTTTCCCGGACGGGGCGCGGATTTACACTAAGCCGGAGGATTTTTCCGGGGACGGGGAAGTGGATGTGCTGGTGGAACTCCTGGGCGGAGTAGAGCTTCCGGGTCGGCTGATCCGCGCCGCCCTGGAGGCCGGCCGGCCGGTGGTCACGGCCAACAAAGCCCTGCTGGCCGAGGCCGGGGATGATCTCTTCCGGCTGGCCGCGCATAAAGGGCTGCACTTGGGTTATGAGGCCGGCGTTTGCGGCGGCATCCCGATCATCCAGGCCCTGCGGGAAGGGCTGGCGGCCAACCGGCACCTGACTGTTTCCGGCATTTTGAACGGAACCAGCAACTATGTCCTTTCGGCCATGACCAACGACGGGCTTTCTTTTTCCCAGGCATTGAAACAGGCGCAGGAATTGGGCTTTGCCGAGGCGGATCCCGCCCTGGATATCCAGGGGCTGGATGCGGCGCACAAGCTGGCTTTGATCATCCGCCTGGCCTGGGGCGCGCATTACCCGTTCAAAGAATTGCCGGTAGAGGGCATCGTCGGGGTAACCCTGGAGGATATCGGATTCGCGCGGGAATTCGGATACAGTATCAAGCTTTTGGGTTATGCCGCCTTGCGGGAGCTTGCCGCCGGAGAGAGCCGTCTGGAGGCCGGGGTTTTTCCCGCGCTGGTCCCGGAGGATTATCTGCTGGCTAAAGTGGATCATGCTTATAATGCCGTGCGCATTGAGGGCAACGCCGCGGGCGCGATTTTTTTGCACGGTCCGGGGGCCGGCGCCCTGCCCACGGCCAGCGCCGTGGCCTCGGATTTACTGCGCATCGCCGGCGGAGGACGGCCCAACAATACCGGCTACGTCCACCAGGAGCCGTTCAGGATTGCCGTCCTGCCGCCCCAGGAGGCCGTTTCCAGCTACTATCTGCGGCTGACCGTGCCGGACAGGCCGGGTGTGCTGCGGGTGGTGGCCGGGGCTATGGCGGATCACCAGATCTCCGTGGCCCAGGTGATCCAGAAAGGACAGAAGGACATGGTGGTTCCCCTGGTGATCATGACCCATGACACCACGGTCAGGGCGGTGCGGTGCGCCCTGGAACAGATCCGCTCCTGCGGCATCCTGGCCGCGGATCCGGTCTTTTATCGGGTCATGTGAAAAAACACCCCCTATGCGCCGTGGCGAATAGCTTCCAGTTTTTCGTGGAGGGTGAACTTGATAAACGCCTGGCGGGATACGCCAATCTTGTCCGCTTGCCGGTCAATGGCCTGCACCATCCACACGGGAACATCCACACTCACGCGCTTGGCCTCAAGGTTGACATGGCGGGCTGATTCCAGGTCGATGTACTGTATAATATCTTCTTTCCCTTCATCGAAGATGCGGTCAAATTCTTCCGCGCTGATGCTGTTTGTCAACATAAAAAGCACAATTTCAAAGAGCTATCACATGAACCCCGAAATCATTGCCACCATCGACGTGAGGCAGATGGCTCCCTCACCCGCGCGATAACGCCTATGTATTGCGCCACGGTACAGTTATCGTCTGCCTGGGCGGAGATATAATTGACACGGGCAGGGCGATCAATTAAAAAAACTTTGTTCTTGGCAATTTTGGGGAAGAGCGCTTGTACCCCGATGCTGTACCCCGATAAAAGAATCAAGGACAAAGTGGCATTATAACTGATTGTAATAATTCAATTTGGGGATGTAGCTCAATTGGGAGAGCGCAGCGTTCGCATCGCTGAGGCTGTCGGTTCAATCCCGATCATCTCCACCAAGTTTTAATTCCACTGAGTCCTGCAAAGTCTGAAAAACCTTGTGGGACTTGGTTTTTCTGGGCGGTTATAGTCTCAGTAAGCTGAGTGGGCGGAATTTGACCTTGTTGGCGCGGAATGGCGCTTCGCAAATTGTAGGCGGATTTCACAGCGAGTACCTGAGGAGAAAGAATATGTCGATACGTGCCCGCGTAATCAGCTTGATCGTGGTCTGTGTTGTTCTGCTTGCAAGCGTGATTGCTTTCAGAGTGCAGGTGCTGGTGAGCGAGGCCGCGCTTGCGACATTTCAATCCAATGCTAAAGAACAGGCCCTGCGGATAAATGACACCATAATTACCTATCTGAGTAGTGGAGAACGCATTGTCGCAACCCTGGCCGAAAGGCCGGAACTGCGCGCCGCGAAGGGCAAGCTGCCGTCATTCATGCATACCAAGGATCCCACTCCCCTCAACCGGGATGCCTTTTCTCCCGAAGTGCGGGCGGCGTATGATCTGCTCTATATCACCAAGGATCTTATCCCCAATGTGGAACTTGTGCTCTATGGCCAGGAAGACGGCGGATATATCAGGTCCGCTGCCAACGTGGCGGCCGGATATGACCCCAGAAGCCGGGGCTGGTACAAGTTGAGCGTGGACGGAACCAAGGCTTTCAGCATCACCGACCCCTATCTTTCGACCACGAATAATATCGTGGTTACCGTATCGGCCCCGATGAAGGATCAGGGGGAGGTATTCGGGGTGACAGGGCTGGATTTTATCGCGCAACCCCTGGTGGAAACCCTGAAAAATACCGTCATCGGCAGGCAGGGCTTCTTTATTCTGCTGGATAAGGGCGGCATGGTTGTTGTTGACCCTCAATCATCTTTCGATACGATCGCGGCACAATACAGGACGCTGAAAAGACCCCTGGACGAGCCGGCGTTTGCGGCGATTCAGGCTTGCCCCGGCGGCCTTCTGGAGTTGAAGCGCAATGGCGTGGATTATGTGGCCTATGTGGTCAATTTCAAATATGTGGATTGGAAAGGAGCCGTGCTTCTGCCGCTGGACGAAGTGCAGGAAGGGGCGCGGAGCACGATTACAAACATCATGCTTATCAGCGCCATGGGCGCTTTTGTCATGATTTTCCTGGCAGCCGCGCAGACGACCTTTATTACCAGCCCCATCTACCGGCTTATGAACAGGCTGCATCGCGTGGCTGACAAGGATTTTACCGCCTTTGACGAGGTCCCGGCGGAAAAATTGCCTGAAATCCGGAATTTGAACGCAAGCGCGGTAGCCATGATTGGGCAAATTCGCGAACTTATCCAATCTAGTGACCAAAAAGCCAAGGAGGCGCAGGAGCAGCGCGATAAAGCCGCGGGAGCGCTCATTTTGGCTGAAAAGTCGCAGAAAATAGCTGAACACGCCAATACGGCCAAGAGTGAGTTTCTTTTCAACATGAGCCATGAAATACGCACACCCATGAATGCCATCATCGGTATGACCGCCATCGGCAAGGCGGCCGGCGATCCGGGGAAAAAAGACTACGCTTTCGGCAAAATCGAGGGCGCTTCCACCCATCTTTTGGGTGTGATCAACGATATTTTGGACATGTCCAAGATCGAGGCCGGCAAGTTCGAACTGTCCCTGGCGGAATTCAGCTTTGAAAAGATGCTCCAGAAAGTCGTCAATGTCGTCAGTTTTCGCATAGAAGAGAAGCATCAGCGTTTTGGCGTGCATATAGACGGAAAGATCCCGGATATGCTGGTGGGCGACGACCAGCATCTGGCCCAGGTTATCACCAACCTGCTTTCCAACGCCGTCAAGTTTACCCCGGAAGACGGCGTCATTCACCTCAGCGCGCAGCATGCGGGGGAGGAGGGCGACCGTGTCGGATTGCGCATTGAAGTGAGCGACTCCGGCATAGGCATCAGCGAGGAACAGCAAGCCCGCCTGTTTCAACCCTTCCAGCAGGCCGAAAGCAGCACGACGCGCAAGTTCGGCGGCACCGGGCTTGGTCTGGCCATTTCCAAGCACATCGTAGAGATGATGGACGGGAAAATGTGGGTGGAGTCCGAACTGAACCATGGAGCAACCTTTGCCTTCAGCCTTTGGCTCAGGCGCGGAGATGCCTCTCGCGCAAGCGTTGTCTATGACCATTGGGCCGACATTCGGGTGCTGGCCGTGGATGACGAACCGGACCTCTTGGAATATTTTAAAGAGATTGCCGCCAGGGTTGGATATGCCTGCGATACGGCGACCAGCGGCAAGGAGGCCTTGGATAAGATAGCGCATGGCGGCCCGTACGACGTCTGTTTCGTCGATTGGCGAATGCCGGGTATGGACGGGGCGGAGCTGGCCAGGCGGATCAAGGCGGACAGCAAGGAGCCTCCCACCGTTATCATGACCTCAGCCGCGGAATGGAGTTCTCTGGAAGACGAGGCCAAAAGCGCCGGGGTGGACGGCTTTTTGCCCAAGCCGCTCTTTCCTTCTGTTGTCGCCGACTGTATCAGCGGGCATTTAGGGCTAAAACAGAAGGTGGAAGAAGACGTCCAGGCCAAACAGGAGTCTTTCGCCGGCTGCTGCATACTCTTGGCCGAAGACGTGGAGATCAACAGGGAAATTGTCCTGACGCTTCTTGAACCTACCGGGCTGGCTATTGACTGCGCTGAAAACGGCGAGATAGCGGTGAGCATGTTCCGTGCGGATCCGGAGCGATACGACATGATTCTCATGGATTTGCAGATGCCGCAAATGGACGGCTATGAAGCCACCCAGCGCATCCGCGCATTGGATGTTCCGCCGGCCGGGGTTGTCCCCATTGTTGCCATGACCGCTAACGTTTTTCGCGAGGATGTGGAAAAGTGCCTGGCTGTGGGCATGAACGGCCATATAGGCAAACCCATCGATCTCGACGAAGTTATGGAAAAACTGCGTCAATATTTGTCTGATCCTGAACAAGTAGGCGCCTGAAACGGAAAGATTGCCGCAGTCGCCGCAATCCGTGCAATATAAAAGCCTTGCTGGATTGGTTTTTTCCCAGGATGGTCAATCCTGGGCGGTCCCACAAAGGTTATGGACACTTGCAAGCGTTACTGGCATTATTATGGCATGTTGATGTGGTTGTTGTCGATACTGGTGGAACAAGTATGAACTATCCCAGATGGTGTTAAAATCTTTGGTTTACGAAATTACTATTAGGAGGAGTCGCAATGGCCACAGCATCTCAAATTTTAGGTTGGATACAACGTATTCTTGAGCAGCAAGATCTTCGCTATGAACTAGTTGAAGATAAGCAACTTATTAAATCACAATTTCCTTTAGACTGTAAACTTAAAAATTTTACGGCATTTTTTAATTGTCGAGATGATAGTTATACTGTAAATTCATACATCGCATTAGGAGCTGATGAGGGTTGTCGCCTAAAGGTAGCGGAATACATTACGCGAGCTAATTATGGGCTTAAGTTTGGCAATTTTGAAATGGATTTTAACGATGGTGAAATCAGATATCGTATGACTGTTAGCTGTGAAGATAGAACTGATCTTTCAGAAAGTTTGGTCATGGGAAGTATAATTATTCCAATGAGGATGTATGAAAGGTATGGAGACGGACTTATAGCGGTTATGTATGGAATAAAATCTCCAGAAGATGCGATAAATGAAGCTGAAAAATAGTAATCTTTACAACTGAACACTCAGCGCGCCGGGTAGCGGCCGCAGGAGAATTTTGCCCCTTCCGGGCAGTAGCCCAGCCTATGGCAACGGGCTCCAGCCTGGCGGAAAATGACCGGCAGGGCCTCACGGCATAGGGATAAGCAGGCTTCTGCCAGGCGGCGGATCTCCCATTGCGCCCGATGGCAGCAGCGCTGTTCAAAGAAATTCAGCAGGGCCCGGCAGTTCATGCTGAAGACAATGCGGGTTTCCGCGGCCTGGGGCAGGACGAAGCGGGCGTCCTCCGCGGCCTTGTCCTTGCGCCCGGC
>WRHT01000090.1 GCA_009783115.1 Desulfovibrionaceae bacterium
GCGGAAAATCCCGCCGGGGTATCGCAGACCCCGCAGCAACGGCAAGCCTGATAACGGCAATCCTGGGTAATCAGTCCTTTGAAAGCGCGTTCGCGTTCTTTCAGCAAAAATTCCCGTTCAAGCCCGCTATGCAGATGATCCCATGGCAAGGGAGCCTCGCTGGACAGACCGGCCAGATATAATTCCGGGGCCAGTCCTTCTTCTTCCATGGCCTCCATCCAGGGGGCCAGGTTGAATTGATCTACCCAAGAAGCGAATACAGCCCCTTTGCGGTAAGCTCGTTCCACTACCGGGGCCAGGCGGCGGTCACCTCTGGAAAGCATGCCTTCTAAAAAGCTCATTTCAGGTTTATGCCAGCGCCACTTAATCCGTTTTTCCTGGCGTCCGGCCTGAAGCAGCAGATGGAGGCGCCGCGTGATTTCTTCAAGCGGAACTTGAGCTTCCCATTGAAAGGGGGTATGCGCCTTGGGAACAAAGGGAGAGATGGCGGCGGTCACTTGCAGGCGCTTTACGCCCGGCCCGGCGGCATCACGCGCTTTGCGGCACAAATCAACGATGGCCAGAAGATCCGCGTCAGTTTCTGAAGGCAGGCCAATCATAAAGTAAAGCTTTACCTGTTGCCAGCCGTGTTCAAAAAGTTTTCGCGTGTGCAGGATGATTTCTTCTTCGGTAATGCCTTTGTTAATCACATCCCGTAGGCGCTGGCTCCCGGCCTCCGGAGCCAAGGTAGCGCCGGTGCGCCGGATATCGGCCATTTTTTCCATAATGGAATCGTCAATGGAGCCTACTCGAAGAGAAGGCAGGGATACGGCGATTTGTTCCGCGGCGCAGCGTTCCACGGTGGCCTGGAATAAATTTTTCAAGGCGGAAAAATCCCCTGTGCTTAATGAAAGATAAGATACTTCTTCGTAGCCGGTTTCGTTCAGGCAGGCGTTGAGCAGATGGGCCAGTTTGCCGGCATCGCGCTCGCGCACCGGGCGGTAGATCATGCCGGCCTGGCAAAAACGGCAGCCACGGGTGCAGCCGCGCGCTATTTCCAGGGTGAGCCTGTTATGCACGGCGCCGAAGGGTATGACCTGGCAAGCGGGATAGGCGGCCTGATCCAGAGAGGCGACTATTCTCCGGGTGACTGAAGAGTATGCGCTTTGCAAAGGTTTGGGGGGCCGGCGCGGGCCGTCATCCTGGAAAAGGAACGGCGCATAAACTCCTGGGATCCTGGCGGCCTGTTGCAGCAGCCAAACCTTGTCCCGGCGCTTTTCCCCGGATTCCTGGAGCAGATGTAATAGTTCGGGCAGCAATTCTTCGCCGTCCCCCAGCAGAATAAGATCAAAGAAGGGGGCCGCCGGTTCAGCCGCCAAGGCCGCGCCGCCTCCGGCAATAACCAGGGGATAGGCGCCATGCATACGGTCGGCGCTGTACAGGGGGATGCCGGCCAGATCCAGCATGTAGAGCACATTGGTATAGCACAGCTCGTGCGTCAGGCTGAAGCCGATGAGATCAAAGTCGCCGAGAGGAGTGTTTGACTCCAGGCTGCACAAGACTTCTCCTTCCCGGCGCAGAATGGCGCCGGCCTCGGCGCAGGGTGTGAAAACCCGTTCGGCCCACCAGTAGGGGTGAGCATTGATCAGCCCGTAAAGAATTTTTTGTCCCAGGTAGGACATGCCCACTTCATAAAGATCCGGGAAAGCCAAGGCCACCCGCAGACGTATATCCCGCGGGTTTTTATGCACGGCCCCGTCTTCAATTCCGATGTATCGACTGGGTTTGGGCAGGATGCTTAAAAGCCGGCGCAAAATAGAATACTCTATTTCCCACGGATCAGGCCGGCGAAATCCGTTCCGCCGGCGGCGGGTTTTTTCAGATTCAGGCCGCCAAGGCCGCCGGTGTTCAGGGTGAGGTTGGAAACAGCTTCCATGTACTTGGTATTCAGCTCGTCAGGATATTTTTTATAGGTATAAAGGACATGGGCGTAGCTTATTTCCCCGGCGAAATCCTGGTCAAAGGGGTATCCGTAAGGCAGGAGCATCATCTGGACGCCCTGCTGGGTGGGGATGGTTTGCAGCACGGCCACATCCGTCAGGGCGTTTTTGGCCGCGTCAAATTTTCCCAGAAGCATTTCGCCGGTGATGATTTTTACCAGCCGGATGTCGTCATAAGCCATTGGATTTTCTCCTTGGAACAGGCGTTTTAAGCTATAATTAATACCATAAACTTGTTCGAAGGGCAATCACGGGGAGCGTTATCCGTAAGGAAATACTTGTTGCTACGAATTATAAAAAAGTGTTACTGGGTTAAAAATTGGGATTTTCGCGAATTAAGGATGACGGAATACATGAAATTTTTTCGAATTTTTTCCTGGGCCGCGTTTTTGGCCTTGATCCTCTGCGGCACGGCCCAAGCGCATTTCGGCATGGTCATTCCAGACTCTTCCGTGATCATGGGTTTTCGGGAGGCCCCTCTGGCCCTGACCCTGTCCTTCAGCCATCCCATGGCCATGAAAGGTTTGCCCCTGGAAAAACCGAAGGCCTTTAAAATGTTTTTCAATGGACGCGCTGTTAATGGGCATGAAGATATTATCCCGGATATGCTCCGTCCGGCCAAGGTCTTGGATCAGGCGGCCTGGACCGTGAACTGCCCGATGACGGTGATGCGCCCCGGAGTTTATTCTTTTTTCATGGAAACTAGGCCTTATTGGGAAAAGACCGAGGAACGCTTCATCATTCATCTTGTCAAAACCTGTGTTGGAGCCTTTGGAACGGAGGAGGGCTGGGACGAACCCCTGGGCCTAAGGACGGAAATAGTGCCCCTGACCAGGCCGTTCGGCAATTATGCCGGCAACCTGTTCCAGGGGATGGTGCTACTGGATGGCCAGGCTGTTCCCGGCGCCATGGTGGAAGTGGAGTATTACAACCGGGATCTGGAACGGGAAGCTCCCAATGATTATTTGATTACCCAAGTGGTCAAGGCGGACAGTCAGGGTATTTTTTCCTATGCCGTGCCTTTTGCCGGTTGGTGGGGCTTTGCCGCCTTGCATATCCTGCCGGAAAAAATGGAATATCGCGGCAATACCGGCGAAGTGGAATTGGGGGCGGTCATCTGGGTGGAATTTTCCGAGCCTGTAAAGAGAAAATAAGTATGCACATTTCCGAAGGGGTGCTCTCGGCCCCGGTTCTCCTTGGCGGAGCGGCTCTGGCCTTGCCCGGAATAGCCTTGGGACTGCGAAAGCTGAAGAACGAACGCATGATGGCCGCGGCCTTGCTGTCAGCCAATTTTTTCGCGGCTTCCCTCATTCATGTGCCCATAGGTCCAGGTAACGCTCATCTCATCTTGAACGGTTTTTTGGGCATTCTCCTGGGATGGGCGGCTTTTCCGGCCGTTTTTACGGCCCTGCTCCTGCAGGCGCTGCTTTTTTCTTACGGCGGCCTGTCCACCTTGGGAGTGAATACCTTGAATATGGCCCTGCCGGCGGTTTTTTTCGCCTGGATTTTTACCCCTTTGCTTTGTGCGAACGGAGCGGCACGTCTGGCCGGGGCCTTTTTGGCCGGGGCCGGTTCCGTGGCCGGGGCCGGCCTGCTTACCGCCATGGCTTTGGCTTTTTCATCCGAAAACTTTTTGCGTCCGGCTCAACTGCTTTTTATAGCCCATTTGCCGATCATGCTGGTGGAAGGGTTGGTGAGCGCCTTGGCTTTTAGCTTTATCGCCAGGGTTCGTCCTGAACTTCCGCAATTTTTTCGTTCCTGAGCCGGTGTATGTTACGTATTTTTCTGATGATTCTGTTCGTTTTTCTTCCAGATGAAGTCTGGGCGCACCGGGTAAATTTTTTCGCCTATATTGACGGCGGCATAGCGCGGACGGAAGCTTCCTTCAGCCAGGGGCGAAAAATCAAAGACGCCCTGGTGGAGGTTTGGGATGCCGATAATGATGTTTTGCTGTTGCGCGGGCATACGGACGAACTGGGCGGATTCGCTTTTCCCCTGCCTTCTTCCCTGGCCGGCGCCGAAGAAGGGCTGAATTTGCGTTTGCGCCTCCTGGCCGGGGAAGGGCACCAGGCAGAGTGGCTGCTCAAAACCGGAATCAGGACGGCAGAGCAAAAAGCATTGTCTAACGCCGCATTTACATCCTCCAAAGAGGAAATTTCCAGCCGCGAAGCATTGGAAGAGCTGATTCGCCGGGTTGTGCGCGAGCAGATGGAGCCATTGAAAAATCTGCTTATCGAGCAAAGGCACGCGGAACCGTCCTGGCGGGAAATTATCGGAGGAATGGGCTGGATTATCGGTTTGGCTGGCTTATTCGCCTATGCCAGGCGCGGGAAATGATCCCTCATGCCCGTTGAAATTCCGGCTGAAGGCGATTCTTTTATGTGCCGGCGCGATCCGCGGGCGCGCGTCCTTCTGGCCTTGCTCGGCTCTTTCTTCCTGGCCCCGGTACGTGAACAGTCCGCCGCTGTTTTCGGCTTGTCCCTGGCCTTGGCCCTGGTCCCGCTGGGCGGGCTCCCCTGGCGTTCGATCCTGAAGCGCCTGGCGGCCATTAATTTTTTTCTGCTTTTTCTATGGTTGAGCGTGCCTTTTATCCAAAAAGGAGAGATTTTCAGCCGGGCGGGAGTGGATTTGGTTCTGTTGGTTACTTTGAAATCCAATGCCTTGGCCCTTTGGCTTGTTGCGCTTTTATCCACAATGACCCCGGCGGTTTTGGGCTATGCCCTGGAACGGTTGCGTTTTCCTTCCAAGCTGGTCTTTTTGCTTGTTTTCACTTATCGCTATGTGCATGTGGCTGTTGAAGAATGGGCTAAACTCCTTACCGCAGCCAAATTACGCGGTTTTTCTTCGCGTTGCGGCTTGCGCGCATACAGAAGCATGGGCAATCTGTTGGGCATGACCTTCATACGGAGTTTCGAACGCTCGCTCCGGGTCCATGAGGCCATGCTGCTGCGCGGTTTTGCGGGCGTGTTCCGTCCAGTGTCCTCTTTTCGTTTTTCCGCCGGGGATATGGCCTTTTCTTTGGTTATATTCCTGATCCTGTCCGGCATATGGGCTTGGGACAGATTGGCGGCATGAAACTGTGCCGGACGCCATTTTTTCCCTGGAAAAAATTTCTTTTGCCTATGCCGGAGGCCAGGAGCTTTTCCGGGATTTTGATTTCAGCCTTGCCCCAGGAGAAAGGCTGGGGTTAACCGGGCCCAACGGCAGCGGAAAAACCACCCTGTTGCGGATCATTCTTGGATTGGAAAAGGCCGTTCAGGGGAGGGTGCTTTTGCGGGGAACGCCGGTTTTTTCCGAAAAAGACTGGCGCGCACTGCGTTTAAAGGTTGGACTGTTGCTGCAACAGTCTGAAGATCAGCTTTTTTGCCCTACTGTGCTGGAGGACGTGGCCTTTGGTCCGCTCAACCTGGGATTGAAACAGGAAGAAGCCAGGGCCGAAGCCTTGCACACCCTGAACATTCTTGGGTTGGCCGGTTTGGAAAAACGGCTGACCCATAAACTCTCCGGGGGAGAGAAGAAACTGGTAGCCTTGGCCGCGATACTGGCCATGCGGCCGGAAGCCCTGTTGCTGGACGAACCGACTTCCGGCCTGGACCCGGAAAACGAGGCCAGGCTTTTGGGTATTTTACAAAACGCAACCGCGGCCATGACAATAGTTTCCCATGACCAGGATTTCCTGCGGCGCTGCCGTGCCCGCATCCTGCGCTTGCAGGAGGGGCGGTTGGAACCTGTATGAAGCGTATTCAGGATCAGGAAAACGGCCCTGAACAGCCGGCCAGTTGGGTATATGGCCGGCACAGATTGTGGAGCAAGGCTTTTTTGTGCTTTATCCTGCTGAATTTTTGCATTTTCATGGGGTTTAACATCCTGCTGCCCACCATGAGCCTGTATTTGGAAAAACATGGCCTGAGCGGCGGAGAAATAGGGATCATTTACAGCACGTTCATGGTTTCGGCCATCGCCATGCGAACCGCCACCGGTTTTTTGGTTTCCAGGCGTTCCCCTTTGCCGTTCATCGGCCTGGGACTCGCCCTCTGCGCCTTGGCTTCTTTCGGATATTACTGGAGCACCACCCTTTACAAGGGCATTTTTTTTCGCCTGCTGCACGGCGCCGGTTTTGGGCTTACCTCCACTCTGATTACAGCCATGGCCTCTCAGACGATTCCGCAATCCAGGCTGGGCGAGGGCATGAGCCACCTGGGGCTTGGGACAACCATCGCCATGGCGGCCGGACCGTTTCTGGGCATCTGGCTGATGCGCGAATGGGGCTTCATGATTTTATTTTTGGGCGCGGGCTCGTGTTGTGTGCTGGCTATCGGGGTACTCCGCCTGCTTTCTTTCTTTGATCCGGTTTGCCCGGTTTTC
>WRHT01000091.1 GCA_009783115.1 Desulfovibrionaceae bacterium
CGGGAAAAGCCTTGGGCCGGGCAGCATTCCATGCAGGGGGTTCCCCCCTTGCCTTCCCTGGCCCGCCATTCCCGGCAGAGATCGCAGTTGGCCGCGACCTTGTGCGGCTCGGTAAACCCGCTGTGGACGTGGGCATCATAGGACAGGCTGACCGCCCCAAAAGGACAGGCCATCACGCACAGGCCGCAGCCGGCGCAATATTCCTGCAACAGGAGGATCTCGCCATGCTCCCCTTGGGACATGGCCTGCGTGGGGCAGGCCTGGACGCAGGGAGCCTCTTCGCAGTGCCGGCACTGCACCGGCATCTTCACATCCCCGCTTTTCACCACATGCACGCGGGGCTGCAAATGCTTGCGCTCCTTAATCGCATCCTTGATGGTCATCCCCTCGTGATGCGCGACGATGCAGGAAAGTTCACACTTAAGGCAGCCCTTGCACAGCCTGCCTTCGGCATATATGGAAAAATCTTCCCAATTCATTGGACACCTCGGTTTTCACTTACTTCAATGCCTGTAATCCGCATGGCGTGGCCGTCCTCTTTCCAGTCCACCCGCCGGCTTCCGCAGCGCGGACAGGCAAAATCCCTCCGGATAATTTCCACCTCCGTACCACAGGCGGCGCAGAGGCCGGGGAGCGGGCGGCGGCGCGTATTCAGGCGGGCGTCCCGGGCGGCGCCGCCTTCGGCCAGAAGCGCGAAACAGCCTTGCAGGGTTTGCTCTTCCACGCAGGAAAACAGTCCCAGTTCCAGATCAATGGAAGAAACCCGCAACGCCCCCGCTCCGGCGTATTTTTCGGCCTCCTCCAGCACAATGGACAGCAGGGAGGAGGCCAGGGCGCTTTCGTGCATCAGCGTTCCGTGCAGGAGACGCAGGGATCGATGCTGTTCACAATCAGAGTGACGTCCGCCACCGCGCAGTCTTGCATCATCACCGGCAAGGCCTCCCAGTTCATATAGGAAGGAACCCGCCACTTCAGCCGCAAAGGAACATCGGAGCCGTCCGAGCGCAAGTAATAGAAAAGCTCGCCCCTGGGGGCCTCGCTCCGCGCCACGGCCTCGCCCGCCGGAACATGCTGCAGCGGCGCGCTGCGTTCTCCCTCCGGCAGTTTCCGCAGAATTTGCCGCACAATGCCTATGGCCTCATAGGCTTCGCGCAGCCTGACCATGGCCCGGGCATGCACGTCCCCGCCCGGCTCGGTGATCACCTGGAAGTCCAAATCCGCGTAGGCCGCGTAAGGGGCATCACGCCGCACATCCAGCCTCGCCCCGCTCCCCCTGGCCACCGGGCCGACCAGCCCCAGGCGTTCCGCCTCCAGCACAGGGAGTACCCCAACCCCCTGGGTCCTGGTCCGAATCATCGCGTCCTGACGGTATATATCAATAATTTCGCGCAGATGCGCCGCCACCTGTTCCAGGTTCTTATCGGCGTACTCCCGCAGTTCCTCGTCCAGATCGTATTTCACCCCGCCGATGCAGTTGGCCGCAAGGTCCATACGGTTGCCGAAGATATATTCCTTGATGTCCTGCATGAGTTCGCGCACTTCCATGACGTGCATGAACAGCGACTTGTAGCCGATCACATGGGCCATGATCCCCACATTGAACAGGTTCGATGCGATGCGCTTGATCTCCTCGGCCATGACGCGCAGATACTGGGCTCTGGGGGGAACCTTTATGCCCGTGAGGGTTTCCACAGCCATGCAGTAAGTCAGAGGATGGCTGTTGGAGCAAAGGGAGCAGACCCGCTCGGTCAGCACCACGTTCTGAAAGAAATTGCGCTTGGCGGCCAGGCTCTCCATGCCGCGGTGCACATGCCCGGAGGTGATGTCCACATGCCTGACCCGCTCGCCGTCAAGCTCCAGGCGGAAATACATGGGTTCTTCCAGGGCCACGTGCACCGGGCCTATGGGCAGGGTGAAACTCTTTTGTCCGGTGGTCTGTGCTGTACTCATGCCTTAATCCTTTTGCTCCCGCGCCGCCCGGGCCACCTGGGTGAAAGAAGGCTCGGCAACCGGCTGTTCAGCGCCGGCGTGGGAAACATGCCCGGTTTTTTCGGCCATGAGCCTTTCCCAGAGGTCCTTGCTCCCGGCGCTGTTCACCATGGCCGAGAAGGGAATGAGACTGTTCATGATCCCGGCGTCCAGGCGCTCGTCCAAAAAAAGCCGGCGGGGATTGGGGTTGCCGGTGATCTTGATATCAAACATTTCCCTGAATTCCCGCTCATTCCAATCGGCGTTCCGGAACCAGGGGGTGATCGAAGGCACGGGCAGCTCTTCCGAAGTTTCCGGGTTGTAAAGGCGGACGCTCACCGTAAACAAAAGACGGCCCAGGACGAAATGATAGGCGATGCCTCGCTTTTTGTCAGGATCATCCCGCTCTTCCGCGTAGGCGGACACCGTGCACAACCGGGCCTTACGCCCGGCCAGGATTTTCATGATCTCCGGCAGCCGGTCCGGGGCGGGCAAAACCAGCCAGCCGAAAGGATTGCCGTAGGCATCCTCGTTCCAGAGAATCTCCCCAGGCAGGACGGAAGCGATTTGCCCGGCCAGACTCTCCTTAAGACTGTCGGGGAGCGGGGCTTGACTCATGGGCCTCTCCTTCGCGTTTGGCCGTGGCCAGTTGCCGGCAGTCCGGACAAAGACGGATGATCGTGGCCGGATCCACCGAGCTGTGGGAATAGATCCTCGCGGCCAGGGCCGGCGGCAGCCTGCGGATATGCGCGCCGCAGGAGGAACAATGCAGGTAGGGCACGAAGTGGTGCTCCAGCACCCGGTATTTCTCGGATTGATAATGGGCGTTGTGCCAATCCTGGCTCAAGCTGATGGCCTTGACCGGGCAATAATGGCGGCAAGAGCCGCAGAAGGCGCAGGTATTGTGCCAGACCATGAAATCATAGCCGTTTTGATCCTCGCTTTCCTTCATCATGATGGCTCCGCCCGGACATACATGGGTGCAGATGCCGCAGCCCACGCAGAGATTCGGATTCATGACCACCTTGCCCCGGTAGCGGGGCGGGGTAAAGGCTTCCTTAAAGGGAAAGGCCTCGGTGGACGGCCCCTTGAGCAGGTTGCGGGCGAGAATTTTAAGAAAGCGCGGCATGCCTCTCTCCTCTCCCGGCTTCCAGCTCTTCCAGGCGGCGCAGCCAAAGCTCCCTGGCCAGGATCACCCCTTCCATAATGGCTTGCGGCCTGGGCGGGCAGCCCGGCACATTGACATCCACCGGGATATAACGATCCACCGGCCCCTCAATAGAATGTCCGCCCCGGAAGACCCCGCCGCTCACCGGGCAGACTCCCACGGCAATGGTGATCTTGGGTTCCGGAATCTCGTTCCAGACCCGCAGCGCCTGGTCTTTCACCCTCAGGGTCAAAGGTCCGGTGATAAAGACGATATCCGCATGGCGCGGGCTGCCGCAATATTTGCAACCCAGGCGTTCCACGTCAAAACGCGGGATAAAGGCGGTGGTGGCCAGCTCCACGTCGCAGCCGTTGCAGGAACCGGCATTAATCCGGTAAAGCCAGGGCGAACGCACCGCTATCTTGCTTAAAAAACCCACTTCCGCCTCCTTACAGACGCGCCCAGACCAGGATCAGGCTTAAGGCAGCCAGCGCGGTGGGGTATCTGAGGTAAAAGGCAAAGGCCTGGTCCACCCGGAAACGCCCGGTGGCCGCCTTGACCAGGGTCAGGGTCAGGAACATCAGCGCCAGGCACTTGCCCAAAAACCAGAGGGTGTTGACCAGGGGACCGCCCGGAAGCGTGCCGGGAAAAAAGAGCGCCACCCCGAAACCCAGCGCCACCACGGTCTTGATCGCGCCGGTCATTTGGAAAAAGGCCAGGGCGGCGCCGGAATACTCCAGCAGCGGGCCTTCAATAATCTCGGTTTCCGCTTCCGGGATGTCAAAGGGCGGCACCCCCATGGTTCCGGGCAGAAAAAACAGGTAAGCCAGAAAGGCCGGGATCAGTTCCCAGTTAAAGCCCAGTTGCCCATGCTCCAGTTGATGCTCGACGATCCGGCCCAGGGAAAATTCCGCCCCCCGGCCGCCGCCCACATGCAGGGCCACAGCCAGGATGACCAGGAGCAAAGGGATCTCATAGGCGAACATGATGGTCATTTCCCTGGAAAAGCCCAAGGCCCCGAAGGGAGAGCTGGAAGAGGACCCGGCCAGGATCAAGGCCACGGCCGGCAACGGCAGAAGATAAAAATACACCAGCATGTCGCCCATGTCCGGAAGCCCCGCATAAACGCCGGGCACCGGCAGCAGGGCGGCGCAGACCGCCATGCCGGCGAAGCCGAGCAGCGGCGCGATGCGGAACAAAAAGCGCTGGGCGCTGGCCGGAATCATCGCCTCCTTGCCGGAAAGCTTGATCAGGTCCAGGAAAGGCTGGTACAACGGCGGCCCCACCCGGCGTTGCAGCCTGGCCTCCAGCTTGCGATCCGCTCCCTTGAGGATCAGCCCGGCGCCAAGGGCGAAAAGTCCGCCGGGAAAGACCAGCAGATGGAAGATAGCCCAGCCGGCCAAGGGGATATAGACGCCGCTCTCTTGCATGGTCTAGACTTCGCTGGTTGATGGTTTACGCCGCGCCATGCGGGCCGGCTCACTATAAATATCCCCGGTCAGGGTGCGTGGATTCAGATCCTCCAGGGCCGTGCCGCAGACATGGATGGCGGTCACCCGCTCCTTACGGCTCAGACGCCTCAACAAAAGGCCGGAGACCGCCCAGGCCAGGGCGAAGAGCGCGGCCGTGAGGGTGGCGTTCCAGGCCCCCCTGCCGGAATTGATCCCCCAGGGGGCCACATCCAGCGGATTCATGGAGAATTCGGCCAGCACGCTGTTCAGCGGCGCCAGCACCAGGCCGGGGAAAAGGCTGGTGCATACGCAGCCCGCGGCGAGCAAGCCCATGGGGATGAGCATGATCCGCGGGGCCTCGCGGATCTCTTCCATGCCCGGACCGGGCTGGCCCAGAAAGACGCTGTGCAGCATCTTGGCAAAGTAGGCCAGGGTAAGCACGCTGCCCACCAGGGAAAAAACGGCCACCAGCACGAAACCTCGCTCCATCAGGGCATGGTAGATAATCCACTTGGAGGTAAAACCGCTGCTGGGAGGCAGGCCGATGACGCAAACCGCGCCGATGGCGAAGAAGGCCAAGGTAAAGGGCATACGCCGGCCCAGGCCGCCCATTTCATTCATGGACTGCCTATGCGTCCGGACGATGAGCGCCCCGGCCACCAGGAAGAGCAAATCCTTGAAGAAAACGTGGTTCACCAGGTGCAAAAGCCCCCCGGCCACCCCCAGGGAAGTGCCCAGGGCCACGCCCGTGACCATATAGCCGAGCTGGCTGACCGTGGAATAAATGAGCACCAGCTTAACATCCGACTGGAACACCGCGAACAGCGCGGCCATCACAATGGTCACCCCGCCCACCCAGATCGCCAGATCCATGACCTGCGGAAGCCCCAGGCCGCCGGGCTGGGTAAGGCCGCCCAGGCGCAGAAAGAGCTGGACCAAGCCGAAAATGGCGCTTTTCAGCAACACCGAGGATATATACCCGGAAACCGGGGTAGGGGCGGTAGCCGGATGCATCTGGACATCAATGCGGAAAGGCAGTTGCGCCGCCTTCATGATAAAACCCGTGGCCATCAGCAAAAGCGTGAGAAGGATCTGCCAGTCCTCCATCCGGGGCAGGGCCGCGCGCACCAGGCTGAAATCCGCCCCACCGGACCACTGGATGAGCAGGACCACGCCCAGGAAGAGAAAAGCCGCGCCCAGAACATTGAAAAAGAAATATTTAAAACCCTCGCGCAGGGCGGCCTGGTTTTCTTCATGGACAATGACGAAATACAGGCTCCAGGAACTCATGATCTCCCAGAACAGGAAAAAACTGAAGAGATCCGTGCTGACAGCCACTCCGACCAGTCCGGCGGCCATGCACAGGAAAAATGAATAAAATCTCCACTGGGTGTGGCTGTGTTCCATGTAGCCCACGGAGTAGAGCATGTTGGCGCAGCCCGCCAGGGTGATGATCAGGGCGAAAATGAAGGAGAGGGTATCCAGGCTTTGCCGGTCCGCCAACAGCAGCCCGGCGGCCAGGGCCAGGGCCAGGGCCGCGGCCTGCCCGGCCCGCCGGGGGTTTCGGCGCAACAGCGCCGGCAGCAGAGAGGAGGCCAGCAAGAGCAGCACGGGAGCGGACCAGGCTACCATAAGCCTCGGCATTTCCTGGACGGCAAGCCCAAGGTTCTCGACCATCGGCATCACCAGGCTGTTCAGCCCCACTTGCGGAAACAGCCCCAGGATCAGGCAGA
>WRHT01000092.1 GCA_009783115.1 Desulfovibrionaceae bacterium
TCCGCCACCGTGGTGGGCGAGGTCATGGGCAAGTTCCACCCCCATGGGGATGCGGCCATTTACGACGCCATTGTGCGCATGGCCCAGGATTTTGCCATGCGCGAACCACTGGAGGACGGGCAGGGCAATTTCGGATCCATTGACGATGATCCGCCGGCGGCCATGCGTTACACCGAGGTGCGAATGAGCCGGCTGGCCGGTGAATTTTTGGAGGATATTGATAAGGACACCGTGGATTTCCGTCCGAATTTCTCCAACACCATTCAGGAGCCCACGGTTTTACCCACCAAGGTCCCCAATCTCCTGCTCAACGGATCCTCAGGCATTGCCGTGGGCATGGCCACCAACATCCCGCCGCACAACTTGGGCGAGCTTTGTGACGCCTTACTGCTGGAACTGGATAACCCGGACTGCGGTATTGATGAACTGATGACCCTGGTCAAGGGACCGGATTTTCCCACCGGAGGCTACGTCTATGTGGGCAGGGGGCTTCTTGACGCCTTTCATACCGGGCGCGGCTCCGTCAAAATCCGGGGGCGGGTGGAGATGGAGTCGCGGCGCAAGGGCGGCGAGTCCCTGGTGATCCGGGAAATTCCCTACAGCCTGAACAAGGCCTCCCTGGTCAAAAAGATAGCCCAATTGGTAAACGAGCGTAAAATTGACGGGATCACCGACCTGCGAGACGAGTCAAACTACAACGGCATTCGCGTTGTTTTGGATTTGCGGCGCGGGGTGAATCCGGACATCGTCATTAACAGCCTGTATAAATTCACCGCCCTGGAGAGTTCTTTCGGCTACAACATGCTGGCGGTGGTCAACAACCGTCCGCGCCTGCTGACGCTTAAGGAATCCTTGAGAATATTCCTGGAACACCGTAGGGAGGTGATCATCCGCCGTACCCGCTTTGACCTGAGGGAAGCCGAGGCCAGGGCGCATATTGTTGAAGGGCTGCGTATGGCCCTGGACAATATTGACGAGGTGGTCACCCTGATCCGTGGTTCCGGCACGCCCCAGGAGGCCAGGGAGAAACTCCTGGCGCGCTTCGGCTTCAGCCAGGCCCAGGCCCAGGCCATTCTGGACATGCGCCTGCAAAAGCTCACGGGCCTGGAACATGAAAAACTGCTGGAAGAATATCGGGAACTAATCCGGAGCATTACCTATTTCAAGTCCGTGTTGGAGGATGAAGGCGTACTGCGCGGCGTCATCCGCCAGGAGCTGGCGGATCTTAAAGCCGGGTACGCCGCCCCGCGGCGCAGCGAGATCATCCTGGAAGATCCGGCCGGCATCGAACTGGAAGACATCATCCCGGACGAGGAGGTGGTGATCACCCTTTCGCGCCGTGGCTACATCAAGCGCACCACCCTGGACAATTACCACCAGCAGAAACGCGGGGGCAAGGGCATCGCCGGTCTGCACACCGGCGATGATGATTTTGTGCAGGATATGCTGCTCACCTCCAACCACCAGTTCCTGCTCATTTTCACCAACAAGGGGCGCATGCACCAGCTCAAGGCGCATCAGGTTCCGGAAGGCAGCCGCACGGCCAAGGGGGCGCATATCGCCAACCTGTTGCCCATGGAAAAAGAGGAAAGCGTGGCCACCATTCTGGGAGTGCGCGATTTCACCCCGGAAAAGACCTTCTTTTTCGCCACCAGGCAGGGCATGGTCAAGCGTTCGGATACCCAGCTCTATGCCAGGGCGCGCAAAGGCGGCATCCAGGCCATCGGCCTGCGCGAGGACGACGAGCTAATCTCCGTGCGGATGGTGGATAACCGGGATCAGGTGATTCTCACAACCGCCGGCGGCATGGCTATCCGCTTCAGTTGCCGGGATGTGCGGCCGATGGGGCGCGTCGCCTCCGGGGTCAAGGGCATCGCCCTGCGCAAGGGGGACCAGGTGGTCGCCTGCGTGACCTTGCGTGAAGACGACAATGTATCCACCATCATGACGGTTTCCGGCAAGGGGTACGGCAAGCGCAGCGGGGTGGATCTCTACCGCATCCAGTCTAGGGGCGGCAAAGGCATCATCAATTTCAAGGTTAATTCCAAGACCGGCAAGGTAATTGGAGCGACAATAGTGGCGGATCACAATGCCCTGCTGCTCCTGACCTCGGCCAACAAGATCCTCCGTCTGTCGGTCAGGGAAGTGAGCAACCTGGGACGGGCCACCCAGGGAGTGCGTCTGGTGTCCCTGGATGAAGGAGGATATGTGGTCAGTTTTGACCGCATTGACGATAATGCCCAGGATCAGGATGAACATGGCTGAAGCGGGCATGGCCAAAGATTCGTTACACATGGGTAAATTGGGAGTGCTCTTGTTGATCCTGGCCTGTTGCCAGCTTCCCGGCTGCTTGGAAGATGGCCGGGACCCAGGCGACGATCTGGCCCAGGCCCGCGCCCACATGTTGAACCGCGACTTTATGGAGGCGGAGAAGTCCTTTGAGCGCTACCTGCGTTCCAATCCTGCCGGAACCCAGCGTTGGGAAGTCTGGAATGAGCTGGTGGATCTGGCCTTGAACGTGCGCTACGACCGCAACGCGGCCATCGAGCTTTTGTTGGCCATGCAGCAGGAATACGCCCAGCGGGAGTATGACCGGGTGCCGGGCGCGGATCAGCGCCGCCGTCTGATCATAGACCGGCTGGCCCAGCAGTATGAACAGTCGCGCCACTATGACGGCGCGGTGGAGCTTTGGGGGAGCTTGGCCCAGGCTCCGGAAAATCCGTTGGTCCAGAGAGCGGCCAGCCTGCGCAATCTGGCCCGTATATATATGCGCCGTCTGGAATTCGAACCGGCGAAAAGAGCTTTGGCCGTCTGCATGGAAATGGAAATTCCCCAGTCCGCCAAGTCCGACTGCCGGTACGATATGGCGGATCTCTATATGATCATGGATGATATGGACGCCAGCATCCGGGAGTTGCGCTCCCTGCTGGAGCAGGGCGAGATGGATGACGACAAGCGCATCCTGTCCATTTTCATGCTGGCCGATGCCCTGGAACAGCAGGGCAACCGCGAAAGCGCCCTGGGTCTCTTTGAAACCATCCGTTACAGCTATCCCAATAACCGGGTGGTGGAATCCCGCATCGAGTACCTAAAGAATTATTCCAAAACGCAATCTTACAGGGCGGATCAGGATCAGGTTGGAGAATGATGACGCAGGGTAATTCTCCGCGTCACGCATCTTTGCCGATGGGAGAAGGGCTGAGGAAGCGGCGCAGGGCGAATTCCACCCTGTCCAGGGGCACGCGGGTATCCCGGCAGGGGCCGTGCGGCCGCTCGTTCAGAATTCCATACACCGGCAATGGGTAAGTATCCTGAATGCCGCTGGAAAGATCCCGCTCGCAGGCCACGGCCAGGATTAGTCCCGGATGTTTATCCACCACAATGCGCCGGGCGATGGTGCCGCCGGTGGCGATAGCGATTTGCGCGCCGTATTGCTCGACCAGCTGGAGCAGGCTCCCGAGGTCGCAGCGTCCGCAACGCTCGCAGTTGGACAGGCTCAGGCTGAGACGGATGGAGCAGAGGCTGTTCTGGATGCAGTGGGGGAGGAGGACCAGCAGTTTTTCTGGGGTATAATGGCGGCGTTGTTTCAGGATCATGTCGTTGTTCACCTGGATGAAGGAGCGGCGGATGTCTTGGGCCTTAAGGCCCAGGAGTTTTCCCAGTCCCTCGCTGATCGGCAGAAAGAGCTTGATGGCCAGGCCGCGGGCCCGGCCACCAAAGATGTTCCGGCCGCTGAGGATTTGCAGTACCAGGCCGATGGCGCTCCAGGCGACGATCGCCACGATCAGGATGAGCAGGCCGCCGGTGATGTACGGCAGGGCCGGATGGATGTTGCCGAGTCCCACATAGGGAACCCCCCAGCCGAAGATCAGCGCGCCGCACAAAACCGCGGCCGCCCCGCAGATCAGTCCGACAAACAGGCGTTTGCTGCCGATGCGCATGAAGTCTCTATCTTGGGACACGGGGGCGATCCTGGGCGAACATCAGAAAAATCCTGGTGGCCAGCCAGTCCATGACCAGCGCGGCGTTGGCCTTGTATCTCAGGCTGTCCTGGGCTTCGGCCAGGGCCTCGTATAAAAGACGGAGGTTCTTGCAGCTCAGGCGGGCCAGGGAACCGATGAGCGCATTCTCCGCGGGACGCCGCTCCGCCGGGGCTTCGCGCAATGCCGAAATCAGGCTTCTTTGCAGTAGGAGCAATACGGCGGAGGCCAAATCCTCGGTCAGGGCGCCTTTTTTTCCGGAGCGTTCCATCCAGCCTCGGCCGCTTTGGATAAAATTCCCCAAGACCGCGCACCATTCCAGGATCTGGGGGTCTTCGGGCGCTCCTTCCCGTGGCCAGGGCAGGGTGATGGTCCAGGAACGGGACACCAGGGTGGGCAGCAGCCTTTCCCGTTGCGGGGCAGTAAGCACAAATATGTTGCCAGGTCCCGGCTCTTCCAGGGCCTTGAGCAGGGCGTTGGCCGCCGGGGCCAGCATAGCCTGGGCCTCGTAGAGCACGTTGACCCGCCAGACGGCATCGTGGGGTTTTTCCCAGATGAGGGCGCGCAGGGCGCGCACCTCGTCTATGGCGATGTTGCCGGAGCCGCCGTCCAGAAACAGGAGATCCCGGTGCATCAGGCATAAAAAACGCACGCATGAAGAACAGTTCAGGCAGGGGCTCCCGTACTCCCGTCCGGTTCGGGCGCAGTTGATCAGGGCGGCCCAGTACAGGGCCGCCAGCCTGCGCTCCAGGAAACTGCCTCCTTCCACCAGGAGGCAGCTTGGCGGCGCAGGGGCAAGCGAGCGCAAGGTCCGCATAAAGGCCTCCCGCCGCGGCTCGCTTGCGAAAGCTCCGGCCTGGCGCAGGACGCCTTGCGGATCTTCAGCCTCTGGAGGGAGGATTTCCTTGTCTGTTTCCGGTTTTTTTTTTCCCATATTACCGGCTAAGCTATGATGGTTTGTTCCCGATCCGGGCCTACAGAGACAAATTTTACAGGCAGGCCGCAGAGTTCTTCGATATACTTCAGGTAGTCGCTGGCTGCCCTGGGGAGTTCCTCCAGGCTCCTGGCCCCGGAAAGCGGTTCGGTCCAGCCTGGCATACCGCCATATACAGGTTCGACAGCGGTCAGGTCATGTTCCTCCGGCGGGTAAAGGATTTTTTCTCCGCGATGCTTGTAGGCGGTGCAGATTTTTACCTCCGGCAGCCCGGAGAGCACATCCAGCTTGGTGATGGCTATTTCCGTAAGTCCGTTGAGGCGAGCGGCGTTACGCAGGATCACCGCGTCCAGCCAGCCGCAGCGCCGCGGCCGGCCGGTTACCGTGCCGAATTCTTCCCCCTGTTCGCACAAATGCCGGCCGGCCTCATCCATGAGTTCAGTAGGAAATGGGCCTGCTCCCACCCGGGTGCTGTAAGCCTTGCTGATGCCGAGGACTCTGGTGAGACGCCAGGGAGCGATGCCGCTGCCCGTGGCGGCGCCGGAGGCCACGGTGTTGGAGGAGGTCACAAAGGGGTAGGTTCCGTGATCAATATCCAGGTGGGTGCCCTGGGCCCCCTCAAATAGCGTTTGTCCGCCTTTTTGCCAGCATTGTTCAAGGATCTCCGGAATGTCCGCCAAAAAGGGGCAAAGCCGCTCCGCTGTAGGGAGGATTTTTTCAAGCGTTTCTTCCAGGCCCAGGGGGGGGTGCTGGTAAAGCTGCGTCAATAAAATGTTTTTTTCTTGCAAGGCCGCGCGGATTTTGTCCCGGAGCAGATTCCGGTCTTCCAGGTCCCCGAGGCGGATGCCGATACGGGCGGCCTTGTCTTCGTAACAGGGGCCTATGCCGCGGCCGGTGGTTCCGATCTTGCCATCGCCCAGGCTGCTCTCCCTGGCCTGATCCAGGGTCTTGTGATAGGGCATGATCAGATGGATCTTACGGCTGATATGCAAATTATCCGGGGTGATGCGCACCCCTTGCGTGATAAGGGTATCCATCTCCCGGCAGAATTCCTCAGGGTCGAGCACCACGCCGTTGCCGATACAGCATTTTTTGTTTGGATGCACGATGCCCGAGGGTATGAGGCTGAGCACATATTTGACCCCGCCAGCGCGCACGGTGTGCCCGGCATTGTTGCCGCCCTGGAACCTGACCACCACGTCAAAATCCGGGGCCAGCATATCCACAATTTTTCCCTTGCCTTCGTCACCCCATTGAACGCCGACCACCACCATGCCGGACATGGCAGAACTCCTCGTGTTGAGCGCTATTTTTCCCCAG
>WRHT01000093.1 GCA_009783115.1 Desulfovibrionaceae bacterium
GGGCGCCAAGCTCGTGCGATACAGGGCCGCGGCCAAAAAGCCCGCCTTGCGCGCCGGGGTGCAGGCCGCGCCCACCAGACCCACCGCCGGATCCCTTAACAGGCCCAAGGCCCCCTTAAGCCAATGGATATGCGGCCGGATATCGCAATCCAGGGAAAGAACAATCTCGCCCGTGGAGGCGTTTATGCCCCTGAACTTGGCCTGGGCCGCCCCCACATTGTCATCCAGACGGATCAGCCGCAGTCCCTGTTCTTCCGGCGCCGGAACATAAGGCGGATCCGACGCGTCGTCCACCAGCAGTTTTTCCAGCAGCGGAACCCCGAAACGATCCGCATAGGCCAGCAGTTCCCCGGCAAAGGCATGGTCATTGTGGCTGTAAGTGACCAGAGAAAGGCCGGACATCACGCTCCCCGCGCCGCCCGTTCCAGGTATTCCTTAAGACTGGGCAGCGTGACCGGCTCCGGTTCGAAGGCCCGGATTCGGCCCAGGGCGATTTTTTTCTCCAACCCGTCCAGAAAGGCCTCCGGCCGCGCACAGTCCAAGCCGTTAAAATCCGTGAAGCGGTATTGCCACCAGCACAGTTCCCGGATTCGTTCGCTGACTTTTTCGGAAAAACGCCGGCGGATGGGTTTGGCCGGAACTCCGCCAACCATCATGAACGGCGCGACATCCCTGGTCACCACCGAACCTGCGGCCACCACCGCGCCGTCGCCGATCACGATGCCTTTTTTCAAAAGCGTGTGCTGGCCAATCCAGACGTCATGCCCAATCACGATGGGGGCCGTTTCCCGGTCGTCATAAGGACAGGGTTGGTATTTTTCCGGGGCCTCGGCAATGGCCCGTTCAAAGATGGCCGCCGCCTCCGGCCGGTAGGCAAAGGGCGAAGTGGAAATAAAATGCGCCGGATGCTCGGACTGGAAGACCGATATGGCATGGGCAAAGGAGCAATAACGTCCGGACCTGGTCTCCGGCGGCAGGGTGGACTGGGAATAGGAAAAAGCCCCCATGCTCCACAGGGATCCGTCGGTAATGAACAGGCTGAACGGTTCCAGGCGTATATCCTCGATCATGGTCAGCCTGGCGTCCCGCTCCCGGCCCGGTCCCCCGCGCCAAACAAAATCAATGCCTTTGGCGGCAAAAAAATCGCCCACCGCGCTGTACGGCAAGGTCAACACAGGACACCTCCAGCCATTTTTCAATACTTGGCAAAATCTCCAAGGCGCATTATGCTCCCAAATCCGCACAATCTCAAAAGGAAACTTTGATGAGCAACGAACCGGATAAAATCATTTATTCCATGATTCGCGTGTCCAAGCGGCACGGGCAGAAGGAAGTGCTCAAGGATATCTCCCTTTCCTATTTTTATGGCGCCAAGATCGGGGTGCTCGGCCTGAACGGTTCCGGCAAAAGTTCCCTGCTCAAGATCCTGGCCGGAGTAGACCAGAGTTTCGACGGCAAGACCGTGCTGGCTCCCGGCCACAGTCTCGGCTACCTGGAGCAGGAACCATTGGTGGATGAAAGCCGTAGCGTGCGCGAGGTGGTGCAGGAAGGAGCCGCCGAACTCCTGAAGATCCGCGATGAATACGAGGCCATTAACGCCCGTTTCGCCGATCCCATGGAGCCTGAGGCCATGGACGCCCTCATCGCCCGCCAGGGTGAAGTGCAGGAACTCATGGACAGTAAAGGCATCTGGGATCTGGACGCCCGCCTGGACATGGCTATGGAGGCCCTGCGCTGCCCGCCGCCGGATACCCGGATTTCAGTCATCTCCGGCGGCGAACGCCGCCGGGTGGCCCTCTGCCGCCTACTCCTGCAAAACCCGGACATCCTGCTCCTGGACGAACCCACCAATCATCTGGACGCCGAATCCGTGGCCTGGCTGGAGCGCTATCTCCGGGACTTCCCCGGCACGGTCATCGCCGTGACCCATGACCGCTATTTCCTGGACAACGTGGCCGGCTGGATCCTGGAACTGGACCGGGGGCGGGGCATCCCCTGGAAGGGCAACTACTCCTCCTGGCTGGAGCAGAAGGAAAAACGCCTGGTCAACGAGGAAAAGACCGAGGCCGAACGCCAGAAAACCCTGCGCCGCGAGCTGGAATGGATCCGCATGGCCCCCAAGGGCCGCCACGCCAAAAGCAAGGCCCGGATCAACGCTTACGAAGCCATGCTTTCCCACGAATCCGAACGTCTGGCTCCGGACCTGGAAATCTACATCCCGCCCGGTCCGCGTCTGGGGAACCTGGTGGCCGAGGCCGTCCAGGTATGCAAATCCCTGGGCGACAAGCTGCTCATCGATGACATGAACTTCATCCTCCAGCCTGGAGCCATCGTGGGGATCATCGGCCCCAACGGAGCGGGCAAAACCACCCTGTTCAAGATGCTGGCCGGACTGGAGAAGCCTGACGCCGGAAGCCTGCGCCTGGGCGAAAGCGTGAAGTTTTCCTGGGTGGACCAAGGGCGCGAAAGCCTCACCCCTGGAAAAACCGTCTATGAACTCATCAGCGAAGGTTATGACACCATCCGGCTGGGCAGCCGGGAAATCAACTCCCGTGCCTATTGCTCCCGTTTTAACCTCCAGGGCGCGGATCAGCAGAAAAAGGTCGATACTCTCTCCGGGGGCGAACGCAACCGCGTGCACTTGGCCCGTACCCTCAAATCCGGAGCCAACCTCCTTCTCCTGGACGAACCCACCAATGACCTGGATGTGAATACCATGCGCGCCCTGGAAGACGGACTGGAAAACTTCGCCGGCTGCATCATGGTCATAAGCCACGACCGTTGGTTCCTGGATCGCATCGTCACGCATATACTGGCCTTTGAAGGTGATTCCAGGGTAACCTTCTTTGACGGCAATTACAGCGAGTACGAAGCGGATCGCAAAAAACGCCTGGGCAAAGACGCGGACCAGCCGCGCCGGATTAAATTCAGGAAGCTGACCAGATAACGGGCGCGCTGATCAATAGGCGCGGCAATGCCCTAATGATGCCCAAATTAAACTTTGTCAAAATAAGTACTGGCGGAAACCCCACCATCCTACTGGAGGCCGCGCAGGTGGCGGTGGAAATGCGGGCGGCCGCGGCCGCGGCCCTTATGCATCCCCTGCACTTGGGAGCGGAGCAGGCAGGTTTTATGGACTGCCGCTCCTCCCTGCCCAGCCTGGAAATGATGGGGGGAGAGTTCTGCCTGAACGCCACCCGCGCCCTGGCCTATGAATTGTGGCGGCGGGGTCGCCTTCTGCCTTTGGAACATACGGAGGATCTCTACCGGCTGGTTGGCGCCTCGGGCCTGGAAAGGCCGGTGCAAATCAGGGTGCGGGGAGGAAGAAGAGGCGGAATCTCTGCCGAAGGCTCGCCGGAAGAGGCGGATGCGCCCAAAGAATGTTACCTGAGCCTGGGTCTGCCCTGGGAGCGGGAACAGGTCCAGGCCACCGAAGACGGACTGGTCCTGATGCGTCTGCCGGGCATTGCCCACCTGTTGGTGGAGGAAAAAAAGCATCCGCCCGGCCGGGATCTTTTCCAGGCCGCCCTGTCCTTGATGGCGCGTTTCGGATTGCTGGCGGAGCCGGCCTGCGGGGTGATCTGGCACCGCCCCTGGGACATGCCGGAGACGGGAGCGGAGGGGATCTGCCGGGACATGACCCCCCTGGTGCGGGTAGCGGCCACCGGAAGCCTCACGGCTGAAAGCGCTTGCGGTTCAGGAGCTTTGGCCCTGGCTCTGGTCCTGGCCCCGGCGGAAAAAAGCTGCCTCCTGCTGGTCCGGCAGCCCAGCGGGGAATTTTTGCGCCTGTACCTGAACCCCTTGCGTCCAGGGGACAAAACCCGCCAGGCCGAGGTCGGGGGAGAGGCGCGGCTTATCGCCGAGGGGCGGTGTCGGCTATAAGGCCGCGTTCAATGCAGGCAAAGGCGTTATGCGGGTGGATGGATTCCAGGCTTTCCACCTCCACCCTGAACCAGGAGATTCTTGGGTGGGCTTCAAGGGCGCGGGCCGCGTTGCGCACCACGTCTTCCACGAAGCAGGGGTTGGCGAAGGAGCGCTCGGTCACGTATTTTTCATCCTCGCGCTTGAGCACCGGGTAAACCGGGCTGGAGGCCGAGGCCTCGGCGATATCCACAAATTCCTCGATCCAGGCAAAACCGGCCATACGCAGTTGCATACGCACCAAGGCGCGCTGGGCGTGAGCGCCTTCATCGCTGATGGCCTTGGAACAGGGGCAGACCGTCATCACCGGCACCTCCAAATCCAGGCGCAAGCTGAAACCGTCCTCGGCCAGTTCGCCGGCCAGGGCGCAGTCATAGCCGGCCTCTCCCTGCGCCCCGCTCACCGGCGCGCTTTTACGCAAAAAGTAGGTGAAACGGAAACAGGCGTATGCCCGGCTGGCCTCAAGGCGGGCTTTGATGTCCTGGAGCAGCCGTCTGAAGCTGTGGTAGCTGAGTTCCTCGTTCCAGTCTTCCAGGGCCTCCAGGAAACGGCTCATGTGCGTGCCCTTGAAGGACGCCGGCAGATCCACTCCCAGGTCCGCCAGGGCCACGCTGTGCTGGCGGCCTTTGGCCCGATCCTCCACCACCAGGGGCAGACGCAGGTTTTTCACGCCCACCCGGTCAATTTCCATAGCCACTTGGGCCGGACTGTTCTGGATATCCTGCATGGAAAGAACCAGCCCGGCCCTTATTCCAGACCGTGGCCGGTAGTGGCCAGGTTCAGTTGTCCGTGCTTTACCCCCTTGGTGGCGATGAGCCGCTGGGCCAGGTTGCGCAAGGCGCTGACCGTTCCTTTGAGAATCAGGGTTTCCAGACAGTTGTCATGGTCCAGGTGCACATGCAGGGAGGCGATGATGCAGGCGTGAAAATCGTGCTGAATGGCCGTGAGACGCCGGGAAAGATCCCCCTCGTGGTGATCAAAGACCAGGATCAGGCTCCCGGCCACTTCCTTGCCGTCATCTTCCCAATCTTCCCGCACCAGGCTGCCCCGGATTAGATCCCTGATGGCCTCGGATCTGGTCTGGTAGCCCCGTTGAAGACACAGGGCGTCAAATTGCCGCAACAGCCCTTCCTCCAGCGACACTCCAAAACGTGCTATATTGCTCATGTGATCTCCCACAGATTGATCTCCGACGGGGCCGGGGCGGACACGTAAGCCGCCAGGCCACCCCGGCCTTCCTCCATCGGCATGGCCGCCCGTCCGCTGTGCGCCTTGACCGAAGCGCGGCCGCGCCGGCACAGGGCGGAAGCGAACTCCGCGTACACGTTCCGTCCGGGTTCCGCCAGCCAGGCCCGGCCGCCAGGGGCCAGGGCGTAATCCAACAAATCCAGCACCGGACCGATGAAGCGGCGCTCATACATGATGTCGCCTCCCCAGATGAACTTAAAACTTTTGGGACGCAAGGCCGGGAAACGCCAATCCATCACCGCCCAACAGGGCTGAGGAACCCTGTTCGCGCGCGCGTTCAGCCGGGCGAACTCCAGGGCGGCCTTCTCATAGTCCAAGGCCAGCACCCTGGCTCCCAGGCTTCCAGCCACCATGGCGGTCAGGCCCAGGCCGCAGCCCAGATCCAGGCAGAGGCGGCCGGCGATCTCCTCCCGGCGATCCCCCAGCCAGTTCGCCAGCACCAGCGAAGACGGCCAGATTTCCACCCAATAGGGAATACGCTCGTCTTCCTGAAATTCTTCATCGGCCATGGCCTCCCAAAGCGATTCCAGGTCCGCGGGCCGCAGCAGCGTCCACTCCCGTCCGGCCGCCAGCACCCGCAGGCAAGCATGTTCTCCCATGATCCAAGCCCTTAACCCAATACTGTTCTGGTGGTAGACTTATGGAGTCGGTTTGCTGCAATCGCCGCCTATAGCCATATTGAGTTTAGTTATAGTTCCTTTGGCTGTCTCGGGGTCAATTATTCTTAAGTCGGCGCCACCAACGAACAATCCAATTTTTATATACTGTTCTATAAAGTAGTTCACGCCACCTTGTCCGACAATTTTTAACTCGTTAGGGGAGAACTCGGATTCAGTCGCAATAGTATGTTCTATATTTCCAGGTACTTCACGGTAAAAGAAAACGTCATTTGCGGATTGTCCAACACATATTCCATTTACCCAAATATCTTTCTTAAGCGCCTGCCCTGCAAAAGTAGAACGATAAATATATAACCCGGCTTTGTCAGATGGAGGTTGAGTAAATTCCTTAGCGATAGCTGATAGT
>WRHT01000094.1 GCA_009783115.1 Desulfovibrionaceae bacterium
CCGTACTCCCTCCACCGGAATTTTAACAATCGCCTTCCTGGCATCAAGCACAAAGGGTTCAGGCTGGGAAAAAGGCGTGCGAACCAAAGCCCCATACAAAGTATTAAGTTGTTTTAGCGGCGCATAGCTTCCTTGCGTCTCTTGCCCCCCTGTGCGCGCGGCAAGGAGGATTGCCGCGGACTTGGGCACAGGGGCAAAAATATTGCCGAAGAAACGATCCAAGGGCAAAGGTGAGGCCGGACGCGGAGGGGAAGAATTTTTTTCCGGCTTTACGTCTTCGGGTTCAGGCAAGACGCCTCTCTCCGCCGCCGGTTTTAGGGCCAAATCCGGAGCGGCGGCGGCCGGGGAAACGCCAAAAAACATCTCCAAGGGGGTCAGCTTGGCCTTTCCAGGCTCAATCGCCGGTTCAGGAGCAGGAACAAAGTATTCCTCCAAAAAATTCTCCCCGCTATCATGTTTTTTCAAAGAAAGCATATCCTGTTTGCCGTCTTCTTCGGATCCTGGGGCACCAACGTCAGCTTCGGCCGGGGGCTCGACGCCGGAGGAAACGGGAAACGGATTCGCGTCCGGCGCCAAGGACACCGGCACGAAGGGAGCGTATTCAACTGGAGACACAAATCCAGACCCGGAAACTTCAGGTTCTGAGGCTTCAGGTTCATCGGGCAATAAATCTTCATCGGCTGTCATCATGGCCAGCTCCTCGACAAATGATTTAGGCCCGACCACCCGGTTACGGCCGGAGGATTTGGCCTCATACAGCAACTCATCCGCATCCTGTATACGCTGTGTCAAAAAATCCTCAACGGAAACGCCTTCCGGAACCTCCCCCACCTCGGTCACACCGAAACTGGCTGTAATATTCAGCTTATGCCCCCCAAACTCCAAAGACATGCTCTCCACCGCGGCCCGCAAACGCCTGGCTATGGGCATGCCGGCTTTAATGGGGGTATTGGGCATAAAAATAATAAACTCTTCACCCCCGTAACGGCAACATAATTCGTGGGAGCGCAACAAAGAGCGTATCTTGGCCGTAAAAGCCTTCAACACCTCATCCCCGCACAAATGCCCGTAAGTGTCGTTAAATTTTTTGAAATGGTCTATATCCGTGATGATCAGGGTGGAACGCCGCGGAATAACGCTGGGCGTTCCCAGCATGTCGGTCGCGTGTTTGAAAAAGCCGGCCCGGTTATAATATCCGGTCAAAAGATCGTGGTACGAGAGATCCTTGTATTTTTCTGAAAGGCTGGTCAGGCTGTGGATCGTATTATCCAACTGTTCAGTCATCTTGTTAAAGGCAACGGAAAAATCGCCCATGAAACTCACCCGGTGGTGATACTCTCCAACGGCAATACGGCTGGCCTGCCAAGTCAGATGACGCAGATTGGATTGAAAGGATTTAAGCAAACCGGCGATAAAACCGCGTTCCTGGCAAGGATATTCCAGATTGCCGTTAGTCAGAGCCTGCACCATATGCCGGATGGACATGACTTGCCTGCGTATGTCATCCAGCAACGGCACACGCGCCAATTTATCAGGAACGCTATCCTCATCCTTGACCGAAGGCGCGTTCAACAGATGATTGACATAGTCAACCACATGATTGACCATATTTTCATCATAAGCTGGTTGAGCCTGGTCCCCGGTCTGTTCTGACATAACTAACCCAGATTGAAAAAACCGAAACGGCTTCTATTCCTCCCGATTTACTTCAAAACGGCAGGTTCTATCTCCGGTGCACCAGCAGTCAATCTCTTTAACCGCATAAGCTTTGCCGGTAAAGGCATAGAAAATTCCGGCGATAAAACCTTCGTCATAAGTGCAGACTACATGGTTTATCTCCGGCAGACCTGAACAATCCAGATCCTCGGCAACCGATAAAGTCAGGGAAGTGCCATCGGAATTGCCTCCCTCGATCCGTAGAATGCCGATTTTCAGTTCCAGCAGGACTTCCTGGACCTTGGCCACAAAGCTGTTTATATCCGGTTGCGGCAGAACAAATTTATAACAAAATTGCTGCCCGGCCAGAAAACCGGCCTTATATAAAATCCGGTCCGATTTTTCCGTTCCGAACTCTTCCTCGATCACATCCCTCAAAGTGTATTGGAACAGCCGGTAAACCTCGATCCTGGTGGTATTGCCAAGATTCGGGCGGCCGATATCCACATCGCCGATAAAATCCCAAGTGAACTTATATATCCTTTCATTTTCCTGCATAACCAGCCCCTCCGGACATGATGGGGAAAAGCGCCAAACACTAGAATTTCTCTAGCACATTTCTGGCATATGACAAGCGGTCTCGTCATATTATAAATGTTATCGGCTGTAAGCATAAATCAATTTAATGACAACGGTCAAGATATACCATCCACGGAAACGGTTCAACAGCCACAAATCTATTTTTCCGCAGATCCGAAAAAAAAAACGGCCCAAGCGCGTTCAGCGCCAGCCGCCGCCCAAGGCCTTGTACAGGTTGATGGTATTGATTTCCCGTTGCAATTCGCTGTTGATGTAGGCTTGCTGGGCGCTAAAAAGCAGCCTCTGCGTGTCCAGCACATTCATGAAGCTGTCCACCCCGTTTTTATAGCGCACATTGGAAATATCATAGGACTGCCTGGCCGCGTCCCGTAGGGAACGAGTGGCTTCAAGCTGCTCATTGATGGTGGATCGCTGGGCCAAGGTGTCAGCCACCTCGCGAAAGGCTGACTGAATGGTTTTTTCATAGGAAGCCACCGCCATATCCCTTTGCAGGTTAGCCGCCTCCAGCCCGGCCACCTGCCGGCCGCCGCTGAAAATGGGCAGGGCGATCTGCGGGGTAAAACTCCAGGCGCGGGAATTGCTGTCAAAAAGCGTGTCCAGATCCGCGCTGATCATTCCCAAGGAGGCGGTCAGGCTGATACTGGGGAAAAAGCTGGCCCTGGCCGCGCCGATGTTGGCATTGGCCGACTTCAGGCTGTGCTCGGCCTGGAGAATATCAGGACGGCGCTCCAACAGCCAGGAGGGAAGCCCTTCAGGCAGATCCTGGAATTTACGCACTTCGGCCAGACGTGAAGGAATGACCAGATTCTGGGGCAAAGCCCCGCCGATTAACAGGGCCAAGGCATTCTCAAGGCGTAGCACAGTAGTCCTGATATTCACGGCATTCACCCGGGCCTCTTCCATCGCGGCCCTGGCCTGGTTGACCGTAAGCTGGGAGGCCAACCCTTGCCTGTACATAGCCGCGATAAGATCGTAGGACTCCCTGCGGCTGGAGTAAGTGTTGCGGGTCAGTTCATATTGCTCCCGGCCGGCCACAATTTGCAGGTAGAGCGAAGCCACCTCCGCCACCATGGCTATACGCGCGCTATGGGCCGCGTGGGCCGAGGCCAGATAATTCTCCAGGGCCGCGTCCTTAAGGCTGGTGATCCTGCCGAAAAAGTCCAACTCATAGGAAACCAGCCCCACGCTGAGGGAATAACGGCGAGAGATGGCGCTATCCGGGGAAGGCGGCGGCAGAAAGGTGGGGCCGCTCTGATTGGCATACGATCCCACGCCGGTAATGGCGGGAAGGAGTTCCCCCCGCTGGATCTGGTACAGGGCGCGGATCCTTTCACGGTTTAGGGCGGCCAGGCGCAAGTCGCGGTTATTTTCCAGGGCAAAGGCGATGAGCTTTTGCATGTCCGGGTCAACGTAGAACTCCTGCCAGGGCAGGTTGCCTGGGGCCGGATCTTCCGCCCCGGCCTTTTCCGTCTCGCCCCAGCCGTCTGCCGGACTCAGAGACAACAAAGGCGTCTCGCTTTCTTCCGCGCCCACGCCACGATATTCCGGATAGTCCGGGAAACTCCCGTCCACCGGGGACTCGGGCCGCTCGTAACGGGGGGCCATGCTGCAACCGGCCATAAGCAAAATCGTGAACGCCGTCAAAAAACGCCTGCGCATGAATTACCCCCGCGCCTTGAGCCAGCCGGCCGGCGGCTCCTTTTTGGTTTTATACTTGTAAAGGCTGGAGATACGCACAAAAAACACCGGGATGAAGAAGATCCCCAAAAAAGTGGCCGCGGTCATGCCGCCGAGCACCCCGGTGCCGATGGCGTTCTGCCCGCCGGAGCCAGCCCCGCTGCTGACGGCCAAAGGAACCACCCCGAACATGAAGGCTAGGGAAGTCATCAAAATTGGACGCAGACGCAGACGGCAGGCGGCCACCGTGGCCTCGATCAGGTCCATGCCCTCATCCGCCAAATCTTTGGCGAACTCCACGATGAGGATGGCATTTTTGGCCGAAAGCCCCACAATGGTCAAAAGTCCCACCTGGAAGTACACATCGTTGTTCAGTCCGCGCATGAAGGTGGCGAACAGCGCCCCCAGCACCCCCAGCGGCACCACCAGCATGACCGAGATGGGGATGGACCAGCTTTCATAGAGCGCGGCCAGACAGAGAAAAACCACCAGAAGAGAGAGGGCGTACAGGGCCGGGGCCTGGGTCTGGGAATGCCTCTCCTGGAAGGAGAGCCCGGTCCAGTCTATGCCGAAACCGTGGGGGAGCTGCCTCCCGATGCTTTCCATGAGATTCATGGCCTCGCCGGAGCTGACCCCCTGCACCCCCTGCCCGGTCACCTTCATGGAAGGAATGCCGTTGAAACGCTCCAGGAAGGGCGCGTCCCGCACCCAACTGCCCGTGGCGATGGAGGAAAAGGGCACCATTTCATTCAGGTTGTTGCGGATATAGATGCGGTTGAAGTCATCTGGCTGCATGCGGTAGGGGGCATCGGCCTGCATGATCACCTTCTTGGTGCGCCCGCGATCCACAAAGTTATTAATGTACTGGCCGCCCCAGAGGGTGGAGACGGTAGCGATCACTTCATCCACCCGCAAATTCTGGGCGCTGGCCTTTTCCCAGTCTATGTTCAGCCGGTACTGGGCCGTGTCGCCGCGGTTATCCGGACGCACCTGGGTAACCTTGTCGGCGTGCTGGGCGGACAAGCCCATGAGCATACCCAAGGCGGTCCGCCTGGCCTCATAGCCCTGCCCCTCGTTATCCAGCATCTGCATTTCAAAACCGGTGGAGGTGCCCAGTTCCATAATCGCCGGAGGCTGGATTACAAAGACCATGCCCTCGCCGGTAAAAAGCAGCCTCTGCCTGGCCCTGGCCGCAATGGCCCCGGCCTTCTGCCAGGCCTTGGGCCTTTCACCCCAGTCCTTCAGGCGGATGAACATCATGGAGACGTTCTGGCCGCTACCGCCGAAACTGAAACCGATGACCCCCGTCATGGAGGCCACATTGTCCTTTTCTTCCTCCAAAAAATACCTTTCCACCGCGTTCAGCACCACCTGGGTGCGCTCCAGGGTGGCGCCCTCCGGCAACTGGATCATGCCCATGAGTATGCCCTGATCCTCGTCAGGCAAAAAAGCCGTGGGCAGCTTGATAAAACCGAAAACCGTAACCGCCAGGATGGCCGCATAGGCGATGAGGATGGGGGTGGAATGGCGCAGCACCCTGGCCACGTTATCCGAGTACCAGTTGGTGAAACGGGTGAAGAGCCGGTTGAAGCCGCCGAAGATCCCCATTTGATGGGAAATGCCTCCGCCGCTGGCCGGGCGGTCGGATACCGGCTGGAGAAAGGTGGCGCAAAGAGAGGGGGTGAGCACCAGGGCCACCACCACGGAGAGCAGCATGGCCGCGACGATGGTGATAGAGAACTGCCGGTAGATCACCCCCACGGAGCCGCCAAAAAAGGCCATGGGAATGAACACGGCCGAGAGCACCAAACCAATACCCACTAAAGCCCCGGTGATCTGGGTCATGGATTTGCGGGCGGCGTCCCTGGGCGAAAGATGCTCTTCGTGCATGAGCCGTTCCACGTTTTCCACCACCACGATGGCGTCGTCCACCAGGAGGCCGATGGCCAGCACCATGCCGAAAAGAGTCAGGGTGTTGATGCTGAAGCCGAAGGCGGACATGGCCGCGAAGGTTCCCAAGAGCACCACCGGTATGGCGATGGTGGGGATGAAGGTGGCGCGGAAATTCTGGAGAAATAGGTACATGATGAAAAAGACCAGGATGATGGCCTCAACGAGGGTCTTGACCACCTCATACATGGAAATCCGGATGAAGGGAGTGGTATCGAAGCCGGGCTTCCATTCGATGTTGCC
>WRHT01000095.1 GCA_009783115.1 Desulfovibrionaceae bacterium
AGACCAACCCCTGGGCGGCGGAACTGCTTTATTCACGGGCGCGGGAACTGGCCGGTCTTTCCGGCGGCGGGAAAGTCTGGGATCTTTACTCCGGGGTGGGTGGGCTGGGTTTTTTACTGGCCCGTGAAGCGGCGGAGCTCGTGGGCGTGGAAATTGATGAGGAAGCGGCGCGGGCGGCGGAAGATAACGCCAGACGCCTGGGGCCGGGTTCCTGCCGTTTTTTGGCCGGGGATGCGGCCAAAATCCTGCCGCAGCTTCCGGGCCGGCCGGATTTGCTGATCCTGGACCCGCCGAGGAGCGGCCTGGACAGGCGGATGATTTCCGTGATCAAGGCCAAGGCTCCGCCGGGATTGCTCTATGTTTCCTGCGATCCCGCCGCCCTGGCCAGGGACTTGGCCATGCTGGCCCCGGAATACGGGCTTTCGGCCATAGAAGCGGTGGATCTCTTCCCGCATACCCCGCATGTTGAGTCTGTGGCCTTGCTGCGCCTAAATTGAGCCACGGCTGCGGTATGTTTGACGTTGGCCGGGGGCTGTGTTAGATAATTCATGCCGTGCCGGGAAAGCCTCCGCCGCGGCGGGAGGCGGGTTTGGAAAAGCGGCGCGGGCAGCGGAGCGGTTTATGGGGAACCGCCGGACGGGCCAGCGTTCTGGGTCTGCACTTGGTTTCCGGCATGCTGGTAGGCGGGGCGCTGGGTTATTTTTTGGACAAGTATTTAGGCACAGGTCCCTGGCTGAAATTGGTTTTTTTTATCCTGGGTCTTGGCGCAGGGGCGCGCAATATTTACCTGGACTTGAAGCTGATCTTGCGGGAACAGGAAGAAGATGCCGGCTCTGAAGAATAAAATTGATCAATACCTGCGGACCAGGGGTTTCGCCAATGAACCGCTCCGGGCCATCATTATGGCGCAGATGTTTTTTCTGGCCCTGGCTTTGCTGGTGGGGGCGGCGTTGCTCGTCAGGACCAGTTGGGGCATATTTTTCTTTATCGGGGCCGCGCTTTTCAGCATGAATTTCTGGGGCATGAGCAGTTCGCTTTTGAAGATCCTGCCCGGAAATTACAGCGCCGGTATGCTCAAAGGGCATTTTTTCAGGTTTTTGGCGCGGCTTTTCTTGCTGTGTGTGATTTTGGCCGCCGCCCTGCTGGCCGGAGCGCCACCTTTGGCTCTGGCCTTGGGAATCTTCGGCAGTCTGGCGGTTATCGGCTTTACGGGCGCGATCTGCCTGGCCGATTAGGGGCCTGGATGCGGGCTGTTTTTGAAAGAGGAGGCGAATATGTCGGCTGAAGGCGGCCTGATCCATCCATTATTGCTTTCCGATGGTCTGGGTCTGGGTGAGATGTCCATCCTGGGTAAAGAGGTGGAATTCGGCCATGTGTTTTATACATGGGTGGCCCTTGGCATACTGGTTCTTCTTGGCTTGGCCGTGCGCGGCCGGCTCCGTCTGGTTCCCACCGGGGTCCAGAATGTGCTGGAGACGCTCATCGGCGGCCTGGAAGATTTTGTGGTGTCCAATATCGGCGAGGCCGGCCGGCGCTTTATGCCGATATTGTGCGGCATTTTTCTGTTCATCCTGACCATGAACTTCATGGGACTGGTTCCGGGGCTGGATGCGGCCACGGCCAACCTCAACACCACGGCGGCCATGGCGGTGTGCGTATTCCTGTATTATAACATGGTGGGACTGCGCCGCTGGGGACCGGGCTATATCAAGCACTTCATGGGACCGATGCTGCCCCTGGCCCCGTTGATGCTCCCCCTGGAGATCATCAGCCACCTGGCCAGGCCCCTCTCGCTTACCTTGCGCCTTTTCGGGAATATCCGCGGCGAGGAACTGGTGCTGGTGATTTTTTTCACCATGGCCCCGCTTTTTTCCACCTTGCCCATATATTTCCTTTTTGGGTTGGCCAAAGCTTTGCAGGCCTTCATTTTCTTCATGCTGACCATGATCTATCTCAAGGGTGCCATCGAGCACGCCCATTGAAAGCGTCGCGGGATTGCGGAAATAGGTCTTTTGACCTGAATATCAACAGATTAAGGAGCCTTACATGCGTAAACTGATTACCGTCACCCTGAGCACCCTGGTTTTTCTTTCCGTTTCCAGCCTGGCGATGGCCAATAATTCCACCCTGAGCGGCGACAGCCTCGGCCTGATCTGCGTGGCCGCGGCCATCGGCATGGCCATAGCCGCCTTTGGCTGCGGCATAGGCCAGGGTTTGGGGCTGAAGGCCGCCTGCGAAGGCACGGCCCGCAATCCGGAAGCCGGCAACAAAATCACCGTCACCTTGATCCTGGGCCTGGCCTTTATTGAATCCCTGGCCATTTACGCCCTGGTGGTCAATCTGATCCTGCTCTTCGGCAATCCCTTCTTGTCGAATTAAGCGGGGCGGCGGCTTCAGCGGAACATGGTTAGCGGATGCCTTTACCTTTGCGCGCCGATAAAATTCCCCGGGCATCCATTCAGCGTCTTGCCGTTTATCTGCAAATGCTGGAACGCATGTTGCTGGATGGGGCGGAATTGGTTTCATCCGAGATGCTGGCCGGGGACTGCGAAATAAATGCTGCGCAAATACGCAAGGATCTTACCTACTTCGGAGAATTCGGCGTAAGGGGCGTAGGCTACAATGTCCAGAGGCTGATCTCCTGCATCAAGATGGCCTTGGGCATTGACCGGCCCTGGAATTGCGTGTTGCTGGGCGTGGGCAACATGGGCAGCGCCCTGTTGAACCACCGGGAATTCCGCCGTGGGCAGTACAGCATTATTGCCGTATTTGACAGCGATCCCGGAAAGATCGGCCAAAGCATAAGCGGCTTGAAAGTGCTCGACTGTAAAAGCCTGCCTGAATACATCGCCGGCAGGGACGTGCAGCTCGGGATCATCGCCACTCCCCCGGACAAGGCCCAGATTATGGCGGATTATCTGGTGGAAGTGGGAGTCCGGGGTTTGCTCAATTTCGCTTCAGCCCATGTTTTCGCGCCGGATGGGGTGTTTGTGGAGAATGTGGATTTCTGCAACCATTTATACGCCCTGTCTTTCAAAATTTCCCAGCAGGACGATTGACCGCCGCATATATTCAGGCGCCCCCGCGCAAAACGTTGGCTGTTTATACCCTTATCCGCACGGACTCGGTCAGTTCCACAAAGATGTCCTGGATCATGATCACGCCCAGGACTTTTGTTCCTTCCTTGACCACGGCGCAGTCGCGGCCTTTTTTGATAAATTTCTCCATGATCAGCGGAATGGGCAGATCCGGGGACAGTTCCGTGTACGCCGTATCCATGATCTCCGTCACTTTGGTGTCAGCTCCCACTTGGCAGGCGCCGCGGAAGAGGTCTTCAAAATCTATTTCATCGGCTTCGCGGGTCAGCCCCGCCTGCCTGAGGGTGGCATGCATAAAGCGTATGGCCTCCCAGATAGACACCGCCCCCAGCAGGTTCGCGCCCTCAAATACCAGGGCGCACAGGCATCCGTCGCCGCTCTTCAGGCAATCCATAAGCCGGCGCATGACCTCAACCAAGGATGACTCCCGCTCCACCCGCACATAATCTTCCCGGACGATATCCCAGGCCCGTTTACGCATCAGCATGGCCGCGCCTCCTTGAACCCGTTTTGCTGTAGGGCTGATAGATGAAAAGACAATGTTTGTAAAGAACCGTGGGTCTTTTTAGTCAAAATCCGCAAGTATGGTTCCCAGGTTTAGTTGTCCAAGGGTTACCTGGGCCAGTTGCCCGCGGATGCGCCAGATGCCCGCGTGCAGTTCATCCGTGCTTATGCCGTTGCGGGTGGCGGTATAGGCTTCAATGAAGGCGGCCAGGTTGTCGCAGGCCTTGAGCAGCGCGCCATCCTTGGGGTCATAATGGTCCTCGCCGTACTCGGCGTGCAGCTTGTCAAAGCCCTCCACCCGCACAGCCCGTCCGTCCACCCGGACGCTTTCGTAAAATTCCGAACCAAGTTCCAGGCCCAGGTAGTATCCCAGGCGATCCGCAAGATCCGTCCATCCTTCCCGGCGCAGAGGTTCAAAGACGCGGCGTTTGAGTTCTTCTTCCTCATAGGCCCGGATCAGGGCCTCAAGATCATGCACGGACTTTTTCACCGGCGAGATGATGTCGCGGGTCAGGAGTTCCGGCAGATCATGAAAGAGGGCGCAGAAAAAATTGTTGTTGCGCCTGGCCCGTCCGGCCCCCACGGCCAAGCTGAAAAAATAGGCGTAACAGGCCACGAAGAACATGTGCCCCATGACCGAGGTTTCAGGGATGCGCGGCGTCTGTGACCAGCGCTTTTGAAAACGCAGTTGCCCGCAAAGTCTGGCAAAGGCCCCCAGGCTGGATTTTTTCGATTCAACGGCGCTATATCCAGGCAAGTCCTGGTGGCGGGAGAATTTTTTATCAAAATCACGAATGATTTCCGGCATTTCTGGATCAAATTCGTTCATACCCTTCAGTATGCCAAGTTCCCAGCCGCTGGCATAGTTATGGGCGGCGTCCAGGATGTGCGCCGCGAGGTCCTCTTTTTCCGGGGAGAGCACATGGGTCTCCAGGCGGCTCCAGAATTCATCCCCCAGGACGCCCAGGAGGGGGCGGAGCTCTTTCAAGGCCCAGGCGGAGAGTTCCCGGTAATGCTCCGGGTTGCGCCGGATGCGGTAATAGACCGGGGGCTTGATGTCGGTGATCACCAGCCGCAGGAAATAATCGAACATGGCCCGTTCGATGACCTCCTGCTCCAGGGCGAGGCGATCTTGCATCGGCAGGTTCGCGCTGTTTATCCGGCAGAGTATCCAGGCCAGGATCATCTTGTGCGCCTGTTTGTCGGCCTCGATGAATTCCATGGGGCGCAGCTTGTCGTTCCAGCGTTTCATATAGGCGCCGTCAAAGATAAATTGTAAAAGGCTCTTTCGAATATCGGCCATGGATGCTTTCCTCTTCGCCCGCTTACATCATATCCGGCTTAAGCTGGCAAGACCGATAGCGGCGGAATCTTTATTTCCTGTTGACAAGCCTGGGATAAACTTTTAAGTAAACCCTCTTTAGGCCATTTACGCCGACAGGCGTGGAGGCGCGTCCGGGCAGCCGGCCAAGGAGTATCTTTTTATGAGAACATTCAGCCCCACCCCCAAGGATATTAACCGGGAATGGTATGTGGTGGACGCCGAAAATAAAATTCTGGGGCGTCTGGCCGCCCAGATCGCCCATCGGCTTCGCGGCAAGCACAAGCCGGAATTCGCGCCGCACATGGACAACGGTGACTTCATCGTGGTGGTTAACTGCGAAAAAGTCGCGGTCTCCGGCAAAAAACTCGCGCAAAAGAAGTATTACCGGCATACGGGTTATCCCGGCGGCATCAAGGAAACCAGCCTGGAAAAACTTCTGGACAGAAAGCCCGAAGAGGCGCTCCGGCACGCGGTGCGCGGCATGTTGCCCAAGAATCGTCTGAGCCGCGCCTTGATGAAGAAACTGAAAATTTATGCGGGCAAGGATCATCCGCACACGGCCCAAAAACCGCAACCCCTTGTCTTGCCATATTAAGGAGCCGACCATGCCCAGCACCTTCAATTACGGCACCGGCCGCCGCAAGAACGCCACCGCCCGCACCCGTCTATATAGCGGGAGCGGGAATATCGAGATCAACGGACGGTCCATAGAGAATTATTTCACCCGCAAAACCTTGCAGATGATTGTGCGTCAGCCCCTGGTGCTGGCCCGTATGATCGACAAGGTGGATGTCAAGGTCAACGTGCGTGGCGGAGGGGTGACCGGCCAGGCTGAAGCCGTGCGCCACGGCATCGCCCGCGCCCTGCTGGAGTCGGATGTGCAGCTTCGGGGTACCTTGAAGAAGGCCGGTCTGCTTACCCGCGATGCGCGTAAGAAAGAGCGTAAAAAGTACGGTTTGCGTGCCGCCAGGGCCAGGTTCCAGTATTCCAAGCGTTAAAAATACCTACAATTGCTATAAAAAAGGCGGCGCAAGCCGCCTTTTTTATCTTAGGTCTTTTTTAGGAGGATACGCTATGCCGGAAATCAAAGTGAACGGGATGAACTGTGAGCATT
>WRHT01000096.1 GCA_009783115.1 Desulfovibrionaceae bacterium
CATACGGGAGCACCTGCAGGCGCTGAAACCCGCCCTGTAGTTCATCGCCGCCCTGCCTGTGGCGGATGTTCCACCCAGGTTCGGGACGCAGCTTGTCATCACGCCCGAAGAACAGCAGCGTTTGTTGCGGGTCATTCCCGGAACCCCGCTACGCGACCCCGATCTTATCAAAACCGTGCTTCTGGAATCCCGCTCCATTTCCGGCGATTTGAAAAAACTTGTGTTTCCCGGCATGAGCCTGGAGTCTCTGGCCGAATCTATCTTGAGTATCAGCAATACGCACAGAAAATTGATCGGCCCGTTCGAGGAGCAGGGCAGGGCACGGGATGAAGTTTACGGCGCGTACCGGGCGGCTCTGACCCTGGCTCTGGATTCGCTGCAACTCACCCCCGGCCAGGAAAGGGAATTGTACGGCCTGGTATCCGGCCCCAGGGGTGTGGAACTGGGGCGCGGTTTCGTGAATATGGCCGACCTGGGCTATCTGAACAAAACCGAGGAAAGCGCCCGCCTGAAGGTGGGGCTGCTCGGCGGCGTCAGCGCCCTGGACAACTTGCGCCTGATTCTCGGCCCCCGTGTGGGCGAGCGGGTGGAAGAAGATCCTTTCTATTACGCCGAAGATATGGATGTGCGGGATGTTCCCGGCGTCCTGTTTCAAAAGGCCGAGGCGCTGGGTTTCAAATCCGTGGATTTTCCGGGCTATGCCGCCTTGTCTCTGGTTTCTCCCAAACTGACGCACGCGCAGTGGGATGCCCTTCTGCCCCTGTTGCGGACGGTGGGTCAGGGATTTACCAAGGACAAATTCAGCCATGACCAAGTTCTGAAGATGGTCGCCGTCAATGCCCGGGAACTTCTGGCCGCCTTGGAGGCCAACCGGGGCCGGCCCTTGAGTCCGGCGCAGATCTGGCGGGCAGTCATTGGCGGCTCGGCTCCGAGAGGCCTGACCGAGGGCAACCTGGGCCCGAAACTGTTGCAGACAGCCTCGACGCGCCTGTTCCAGAAAAGCAGCGTCATGTTTCCGGATAGTCCGCCGGAGTATGCCGAGATCATGATTCCCGCCGGACTGGGCGAGTCAGGGCTTTCTTTTCAGACCATGTTCAATGCCTGCCGGCCCGGCGGCCGCATCAGCCTGGAGGATTTGCGCTTCGGACCGCCCACCATGTCTTCGCTGTCCGGCCATAATGAGCAGAACGCCTACGGCCTGGTTACGGACTTCCGGCGCAGGCAGACGGCTCCTGACGGAACTCCTTCCACCATGACCATCCGCGCCGGCGGGGGCAATGACGTTACCATTGCCCACCAGCATATACCGGATGAGGAAAACAACCCCGATAACCCCATATTCACGGCGATCATGGAACATTGCCGGGGCCTGTGCGGTTCCGAGCCGCAGTTCAGGCGGGTCATGCAGAGCCTGTCCCAGGCGGGGACAATCCACCTGCGCATGCTGTCGGAAAAGGCCTTTGCGGGCACGGGCAAGTCATTTTCGGAACACAGCCATATGAACAGCACCGTCAGCCGTCTCGACAACGGAAGCGTTGTGGTGGAATTGGCCAACGGGCCGGATGACCGCCCCTTCGGGGGGCGGATACAAATCACCGTAAGCCCGGACGGCGAGGCCGAAATTACGGAGATGAGCCTTGAACTGCGCGGCTGAACCGTGCGGATGAGGAACAAGGAGATCATATGAGCCAGGTCACCAATACTCCCATCCCTGTTACCGGCCCCCAGGGGATGCAGCCTCTGGACCAGACGGAAGGGCCGGGCGTCCAGCAGCCTGTTGTCGCTCAACCGCCTCCCCTGCGCACCCCGCAGGAAGTGCTGGCCGAGTCGCAGCAGCGTTTCCCCCAGGCGAACGAAAAGCAGTTGCGCGGTGAAAGCGGGATTCCCACCCTGACGGGGACGCAGATGGACACCTTATATGAGCTTGCCGCGCAGAAAGGCCCGCAGGGCATGGCAACGGTACTCCTGGAAACCGGCGGATCGCTCAAGGTGGCGCTCATGCCCACCGAGGGCGTGCCGGGGCCGGATCAAACCGCGAACATCCAGGGCTATGTGCGGGAAGGCCAGGCGCTCTATGAGCGGATCATGGGCGGTGATATGGAGGTGCCTCGCGGCAAGGATGAAGTGGCGAAGATCATGTGGTTTCTGCAAGCCCTGGGTTCCTCCAAGGCCTCGGAATCTTCCGGAGGCAATCCGCCCGTGCCCGCCCTGTTCAAGGAAGGGGCCTTCAGCATTGAGGACCCGGAACACAGGCTGGAGGGTTTTTTGGCATCATGCAATTCCTACAAGCGGGAGTCGTCCCATTTGTCGGGATTCCAGGGTCAGCCCGGCTGCCATCCCCGTGGGGTGGACATCCGGGGCGTGCCCATGCCCAACGGCCGGAAAACCGTGCTGTTCGCCCGTATGCCCGGATCCACTGAAGTCGCCAAGAACGGGGACCCCAATATGGGCGACAAGGGATTTCTTTTTCTCAAAATTGAACCGCACGGCTGCCGGGGTTTTTCCTTCGGCGGCACCGGCAGGGCCGGAGAACAGGCCGGATTAGGCAAGAGCGTGAAGCGCTTCTTCGCCAACCTCGCCGACAGCATCGGCCATGCCTTTGGTTTCACCAGGTCGCTGGGCCAGCGGATTGGCCTGGTGGCCATTGACGGCCAGAACAACCGCGAACGGGTGCCTTCCGACGTAAAGGAGCTGTACACCGGGTTTACGAAACAAATCAGCGCCCTGCAAAAGAACGGATCGGAAGAAGTCAGGAAGGCGGGCCAGGATCTGGCGAACCTCCTGGCGCGGAACGCGCCCTTATCCTCCACCGGCGGCATCCGGGTGATGATCCAGAACCTGGAACAGGCCAAAACCCTGTACCTCGGCCTGCCGCAGGAATTGCGCGATGACCCGGCCTTGGCGTCTTTGGGGCAGCGGCTGGATGACGCCCTGCTCATGCTGCGCAATCATGGGGATCATGCGCAATACCGCATCGGCAACGAAGTAATCCTGATGAGCGGAGATACGGGCATCAGCAACGCCACGCGCGTGGAGCGGCCGGATCACCAGATAACCAGGCAGGGCGGCCTGTCGGATGAGAACAAGGGGTTGGTGCTGGCCGGGATGCGCTATATCCTGTCCAACATAGATAACAAAAAGGATGTCGTGCAGTTTGAAAAAGACAGCCTCCGCAGCGCCTATCGCCTGGGGATGAACGGGGATGAGCATCCCGTCACGCACGATGTCGAGCTGGCCAAGCAAACCGTTCTTGACCTGGCGGATGGCGACCAGCGCATTGCCGACTCCCTGATGACCATTGCCAATCAGAGTATTGCGGAACCGCTGACCAGCGCCATGGTCAAGGAAGGGATCATGAGCTCCCTGAGCATGATCAGCCCGGGCAGCGTGGATAACTACCAGATCAGCAGGCTGCCGGATACGCCGCAAGGCGCCAAGGTTTTTCGCGTGGGCTATTCTTTTGATCAGCCGGTGGGTACGAATGGGAAGCTGCCCACCCTGGGAGGAATGATTGATGTGGATCAGGAGCAGACCCGGGTGAGCGGCCAGATGTTCATGCAAATCACCTTCCACCCGAACGGCTCCATTGAGCCGGTCTTTGACGGCGAACCGTCCTTCAGCTTCACCCTGACCCCGGCACGGAAATAGGAGGAGAAACCATGACTGTGCGCGAACACGCGGATTCCCTCTTTGCGCTCCTGTCTTCAAAACTGGGGGAGGGCGTCCTGGCGCTCGATGACGCGGGAAGCGCCCTTTTTTCCATCGGCGACACCCTGTTTGCCGCCGGTCTGGATGAAGAAGCCGAAATCCTGGTGCTTTCCGGGTTTATCGGCCAACTGCCCGCGGGATACAGCCGCGAAAAAAGCCTGCGCGAACTTGCCCAGGCCAATTTCAACTGGGGCGGCACCGGCGGCGGCGCCATCGGGCTGGAACGGAACACGGATTTCGTGTATCTGCATCAGCGTTTTTTTCTCCCCTTGCCAGCGCCGGAAGAATTTCCCGGCCTTTTTGCAAACCAGCTCAGCCTGACGCGCCATTGGGCCGGGGTTTTGGAAGAGATGGCCGCGCCGCCGGATGTTGCGTCGGCCATACGGGTATAAGGAGGTGGCATGAGTTACCGTAAGGATGCGGACAAATTGCTGGCCGCTCTCGCGGCCTCGGTGGAAGGCCCGGATATGGCTCTCAACGCAGAAGGGAACTGCCTCGCCACACTGAACGGCATGGTGTTCGCCTTCAGTTTTGACGAGGAAAGACAGTGCCTGTTCATTCAGAGCCACGGGGGCAGTCTCGGCCAGGCCGCCGACCCGGCGGCGGTACTCGAAAAAGTGCTTGAGGCCAACCATCTCTGGCAAGGCACGGCCGGCGGGGTGCTGGGCCTGGATGAACAGAACGGGGAACTGGGCCTTGCCTATCGCCTGGATTTTCCTTTGCCGGGAGAGGAATTCCCCGAAACCCTGCTTTGCGGATTGATGCCGCACCTCGCGGGAGTTACGGAATGGTGCCGCGATCTTGCGGCTCCTGGCGGAACAGGCTGAGGACACCACCATGCTGGTTTTGGAAATAACGGGAAGAGCCCTATGCAATCCGGTTTAAGTATCCGCCGCCGCATCACGAGGGCGATGCTGACGATCTGTATTCTAACGCTTGTAATCAGCGCAGCTTTTTCCACAATTGCCCGCGTGAGGCTGCAAAGGCTGCTTGCGGAGAACGGCAGGGATATAGGCGCTATCGCGTCGGACATGGGCGCGACCGCGCTTTTGGAGCGATCCGTGTCGCATGCGCGGGATTTTATTGCCGCCAAAGCCGAGGATATGGATGCGTACCTTAAAAATATCCAGGATGCTCTTGTGATGGTGCGGGATTATACCGCGAATATTTATGATGAGCCGGAAAAATTCATCCCCGGCGGTGTGCCGCATTTTGCTGAAATTCCGGCCGGCGTCTTTGCCGCCCATTACAACCTGGCCCCCTCGGTGACGTTTTCGCCGGAAATTGAAAATGAAATCAACATGCTCGCCGGCATGATATATCCTGTAGAAGCCATGATGCGGCTTCACAGTGAGCTTTTCAGCATGTATATCGTAGTCGAAAGCGGCGCGACGGTTTTCTTTGACGATCGGGCGGATGCAAAGCGCGTCCTTGTGGAAAATGAAATAGATTCTCGTGAACGTCCGTGGTATTTGAGCGCCAAGGAAAAGGGCGCCGCGGTTATTACCGATACGTATGAAGACGCGGCCGGAGGCGAGCTGTGCGTTACCTTCAGCATACCGGTATATAAACAAAACGGCGAGTTGGCCGGGGTTATCGGCGCGGATCTAGGCATGCGTGAATTATCAGCCGCTGTTGTTGCAATCGCCGCGAGTGGGGTTGAGTATATCATGCTGTTGGGGAAAGACCGCATCATAGCCGCTCCATTACTGGGGGAAGTGGAAGGCGCGGATGAATTGCCGCCCGGCTCTGAGAAAATATTGAGTGAAAAAAACGGGGCCATGATACAGCCGCTCCAAGACCTGGCCAACCCGGATCGCCCGGCGATAGACACATACATAATTTGGGATTCGCTCACGCTTACGCTTACGGATTGGAAATTGGTCGGGTTCACGCCCATAGCCGGCATTGTCGCGCCGGCGGAGGAAATCAAGGCCAGCATAGGCGCGCTCACCGACAAAGCTGTCGAGAACGCCCAACGCACCGCCGCCTCCACAGCCGCGGCGTCCCTGTTGGCGATATTGGGTATTTTATTATTCGGCGTGTATTACGCAAGGCAAACGTCGAACCGTATTTCCTCGCCTCTTGTGTCCCTGGCCGAAGACGCAATCAAAATCGGGCAAGGCGAGCTTGATCACCGGCTGGAGGTCAAAACAGGCGACGAGATAGAAACCCTGGCTGATACCATCAATAAAATGGTCGCTGACATCAAGCGTATCACCGGGGAAAAAGAAC
>WRHT01000097.1 GCA_009783115.1 Desulfovibrionaceae bacterium
CGAGGCTCTGGAAAAAATCTATCATTCCGGCCGGCGGGCGGGCCGGCCGGCGGCCCTGGCCTTGATCCGGCTTCACACCGAGGCCGGCGCCCCGGAAAAAGCCCTGCCCTTGGCTGAAAATCTGCTCCAAACCCTTAAGCCGGCGGAAATATCCCTAAAACCACTCCTCCTGGACAATCTCGGCGGACTCTATGAAACGGTCCGGGATTATCCCAAGGCCGCGCAAAGTTATGAGACCCTCTTGGGTTTTCCGTCCCTGCCCGCCAATTACAAGTCCAATATCCTCCTGGCCATGGGACGGGTTCAGAGCGTGGCTGGCCAACACGAGGCGGCGATAAAAGCCTATGAAGACCTTTTGCAATCTTTCCCGGGCTCTTACCCGGCTCTTTTGGCCCAGGCCCGGCTGTCGGCCCTGAAAGGCGAGGCCGTCGCCCCGCCGGTGGAACCGCCCTTGGTCAGGGCCGCCACCCCGCCGCCTCCCTCTCTGGCCGAGAGAGAATCCGACGGCGAGACGCCCCAGTGAATCATTGATCTTTTAGGAGTCAGGTATGGCAGACACGCCTGAAAGCCCTCCGCGGGCTGATGAGAATAAAACGCGGTTTTCAGAACGTCCCCTGGATGTGGATGTGAGTTCCTCAGCGGGTCCTTATCCCCGGCCTCGCCCGTCCCGGCGCGGCCTCAGAAAGCTCTGGCTGGCGGCGGCTGGCGTGGTGGTGATTTTGGGATTGACCTGGGTGATGTTCAGTCCTGATGAGGAGCCGGCTCCGCCGCCGGCCTTGCCTCCTTCGGCTTCGCCCGTCGCGGCCCCATCGGCTGATTCCCCAAGTCGTGAAAATACCCTTGATTTCGCGCCAGTCCCCGACCAGCTGGAACCGGCGGCAAGTCCGGAACCGGCGGATAAACTGGAGACTGTTCCGGACAAGCCTCTGGACAAGCCTCTGGACAAGCCGGTGACCACCGCTCCAGCTCCGGCCAAACCGGCACCCAAGCCGACCCAGGCCACACAGCCCAAACCGGCCCAGACTGCGTCCCCTCCGGCCAAGCCGGCGGATAAACCAGAGACAGTTCCAGATAAGCCCACGGATAAGCCGACCGAGACGGTGGACCAGCCGGCCGTTGCGTCTTCGGTTGAGAAACCCGGAACAGCGGAAATTTCCGACAAATGGGTGGTCAATATCTACTCCACCCCGGACGCCACCGAATCCCTGCGTTTCCTGTCCACCCTTTTGGGCCAGGATGTGGGCGGCAGGGTTTACGCTTCTGAAGCCATACTTGAAGGCCGGCTCCAGCACCGCATCCGGGTTGGCTTTTTTGACACCAAGGAAGAGGCCGAGGCGGCGGGCCTGAAGATAAAAGAACGTTTTCAGCTCTACGCCACGCCTTGGGCGGTGCGGCCGATCAAAGAAGAAGAGATTAAATACGGAGGCGGGCGTTAAGGGAGTGCTGATTTTCAGGCCTGTCAAAAAAACTTGACTTTAAGGCCGGCCTGGGCTAAAAAACAGGCTGGGGCCGTTTTTGGCCGCCCCTTTTATGAGCGGGCATAGCTCAGTTGGTAGAGTACGAGCTTCCCAAGCTTGGGGTCGCGGGTTCGATCCCCGTTGCCCGCTCCATTGTTTTAATAAATTCAAATAGTAAGGTCTTTTCAAAGGGGCCGGGTTTCGTTGCCAGTGCCGGCAGCGAAATTCGGCCTTCCAATTGATTATGATTAAGTTAGGAGCGCGTCCGTGGCTTTATTTGTCGTAGCCTTGTGCACGTTGGCCGCATCCCTCCTGCTGGCCGCCCTCAGCGGTAAATCTAGCTCGGCTAATGCGCTTGGAGCAGGGGGGGCTTCTTTGGGCTGCATCCTGGGACTGGCCTCCATTTTTGTCGAGCCCTGGAATACCTCTTCCCTGCTGGAGTTGCCGTGGGGACTGCCGTTTGGAGCCTGTATCATCGGGCTGGACCCGCTGACGCGCATTTTTTTGGCGCCGAGTTTCGGTCTGGGCGCGGTGTGTGCCTTGTCCGGCGCGGCGCATCTTGCGCATTCCCCGGAGCATAATCTGGGGGCGCACTGGGCCTTTTACATCCTGCTGATTCTGGGCATGGCCCTGATGCTGGCCGCACGCGACGCCGTGCTCTTTCTGCTGGCCTGGGAACTGATGTCACTCGCGCCCTTCTTCCTGATCGACTTTCATGACCACGATGCCCAAGTGCGGGAAGCATCCTGGATTTATCTGGTCGCCGCGCACCTGGGGGGGGTGTTCCTGATTGGCCTGTTCGCCCTGTTGTGGGCGCATACGGGGGATACATCCTTCAACGCCTTTACCTTGGCCTCCTTCCCCCCGGGGTTGGGAGCCGTACTTTTTGGGCTGGCCCTGGTGGGTTTCGGGACCAAAGCCGGCATGGTTCCTTTCCATATCTGGCTGCCTGAGGCGCATCCGGCCGCGCCCAGCCATATTTCCGCAATGCTTTCCGGGGCGATGATCCATGCCGGCATCTACGGTTTGGCGCGCAGCCTGAATTTTTTCGGCGAAGGTTCCATCTGGTGGGGCTGGGTGCTTGTCGGCGCTGGTGTATGCACCGGCCTGGGGGGTATCCTCAGAGCCCTGGGACAAAGCGATCTCAAGCGCCTGCTCGCGTATCACAGCGTCGAGAACATGGGCATTGCGCTTATAGGGATAGGCGCGGGCTATATCGGCACGCGGACTGGCAACGCCTGGATGGCCATGCTGGGCTACGGCGGCGCGTTTTTCCATGTCCTGAACCATACCGCCATGAAGGGCCTTTTGTTCCTTTGCGCGGGCGAAGTCCTTTACGGCACGAATTCGGTGCGCCTGTACGGGCTGGGCGGTCTGCAAAAACGCATGCCTTGGACAGGCGCGGCCTTTGCCCTGGGCGCGACCGCCATTTCCTGCCTGCCGCCGCTGAACGGCTTTGTCGGGAAGTTTCTTTTGATCCTGGCTTTGCTCAAGGGCGCCGGGTCGCAAGGGCCTTTAGGCCAGATGGCCTTGTTCGGCGCACTTCTCGCGCTGGTGCTCATGGGCGGACTGACAGTGGCGGCTTTTACCAAGGCCTATGGGATCGCCTTCCTGGGCGAGCCGCGTTCCAGCGCCGCCCGGAATGCTGTGGAGGCCGGCTGGCTGAGCCGGGCCTGCCTCCTTATACCGGCCTTGAGCTGCCTGGGTTTCGCCTTGGGCGCTCCATGGGTTTTCGGCCTGATACATCCGGCGGCTCTGTCGCTCTTCCCGGCGGACATGGGCGGGCCGGCCGGCGCGGAGGCCGCGGTGGAAGCCACGGCGCTGCTGGAACAATGCCTCATTCTGGGCGCGGGCGCGGCGGCGCTGATCTTCGCGTTCTGGCTGTTGCGCAAAATCCTGCTCCGGCTGGGCAACGGCACACGCCAGGCGCGGACCTGGGATTGCGGCTGCCAAATCGGCACGCCCCGCATCCAGTACAGCGCGGCCTCATTCGTCGAGCCTCTGACCAGGCTTTTTGCGGGCGTTATCGGCCTTACGCGCCGGCATACGCAAGAGGGCACATTATTCCCCTCCCGGATGCTTTGTGAAATCCATCTGTCCGGCGGGCTGCTCACCGGCGTCTTTGCCCCATTTTTTCGAGGGGTGCGCCATGTTTGCGACAGTTTGAAGATTGTGCAGCACGGACGCATCCACCTCTATATTCTGTATATCATAATTGCGACCGTGGGCCTGCTCGTCTGGGGGCTGCCATGACCGGCTCCCTTCTTCCAGTGCTCCTGGCCCTGGTCTGCGCTCCGCTGCTCAGCGGCATCATCAACCGGATCAAGGCCTTTTATGCCGGGCGCCAGGGGCGTCCCCTGCTGCAACTCTATTTTGACATCTTCAAACTGCTGCAAAAAGGAGAGGTGATCAGCCGCACGACAACCTGGGTCTTTGCCGCCGGGCCTTCGATCTACCTGGCCACGATACTCTGCGCGCTCTTGGTGGTGCCGTTCGGGTCAGTGCGCGCCCCCTTCGGTTTTACCGGGGATTTCATTCTGATGGTCTATCTGATGGGCTTCGGGCGTTTCGCCCTAACGCTGGCCGCCCTGGATACCGGCTCCGCCTTTGAAGGTATGGGCGCAAGCCGTGAAGCCGCCTTTTCCGCACTGGCCGAACCAATTATTTTTCTGTGTTTTCTGGCGCTCGGCGGCAGCCTGCTGCCCTCCCTATATGCCTTTTGCCAGGCGGCAAGCCTGGAGATATGGACCTTGGCCCGACCCGAGCTATGGCTTATTCCCCTGGTGCTGTTCGTGCTCCTGCTGGTGGAAAACTGCCGCCTCCCGGTGGATGACCCCAATACGCACCTGGAATTGACCATGATCCACGAGGTCATCATTCTCGATCATTCCGGCCCGAATCTGGCCTTTATCCTGTACGCGTCCTCGCTGAAACTCTGGCTGTTCGCCCTCCTCTTGGTCAATGTGCTGGCGCCGGAAATTCCCGGCGATACGCCGTTGAAATCGACTTTGGAATTGGCTCTGGTGCTGGCCGGCATTTTCGGGACAGCGGCGCTGGTGGGGGTTGTGGAATCCTGCCTGGCGCGCCTGCGCCTGCTTCTGGTGCCGCGGATTCTGGGTATGGCCGGAATGCTGGCCGCCCTGACGCTTGTTGTGACCTTGTTTCGTTAACTACGAGGAAAACGCGGCATGAACGCTCCGACCCAGTTTGTCATCATCCTGTTGCTACTGAACACTTTCGCCCTGTTGTCCACGGGAAGCATGAAGATACTCATACGCCTGACGGCCACTCAAGGGATGCTGCTGGCGCTTATGCCGCTGATTATGCCGATGAGCCGGGATTTCGCGCCTATCCTGTTTTTCTGCCTGACCGTGTTCGGCATCAAGGGGCTGGGCCTGCCTTGGCTGCTCAAGCGCACCTTGCGCCGGGCGATCAAGGAAGCGCAGCCCGCCCCCGGATTCGGCTATAATCTTTCCCTTCTGGCCGGCGTTCTGGCTCTGATATTTTCCCTATGGCTGGAGAGACGTCTGCCCGTTGTAGCCCCCGACTTTTTCCCTTTTCTGCTCTTTCCGGCGGCGTTCTGCACCGTTTTTACCGGTTTTGTGCTGATTGCCGGGCGCATGAAGGCGGTTACCCAAATTATAGGATACTTGGTTGCGGAAAACGGTATTTTCATCCTGAGCCTGCCGCTCTTGTCCGCCGCCGGCGGCTTCTCGCTTGAAATGCTGATTCTTCTGGATGCACTGGCGGCTGTTCTGGTGATGGGTATAGCTATCGACCATATACGTGACGCCTTTGAATCCACGGATGTGGGACGTCTCTCTATGCTGAAGGATCTATGATGCTTGCCACTCTGTTGTTCATGCCGGCTGCGGCGGGCCTCTTCATGCTGCTCGTGTCCGCTGATGCTTTGCGGCGCGCATTGCTGGCGGCCACGGCCGCTGTCCACCTTGCGCTGGTGGGCGCGTGTTTTGTGCATCCTCCGGCGCCTCTCGGCATTCTTGACCAGGATGTATTGGGCCTTATGTTTTTAAGCCTGTCCAGCCTGCTGTTTTTCATGGTCTCTCTGTATGCCGTGGGTTATCTGCGCGATAACGAGTCCTCCACCAATTTTTCGGAGCGGCGTTTCTGCGCCTACCTATGCTTTTTCCTCTCCGCCATGACCCTGGTCGCCAGTACGCGGCATCTGGATGTGCTGTGGCTGGGCGTTGGGTTCACGACCCTGGCCACCGCGCCGCTTATCTGTTTCCACAGGCACCGGCGCTCCCTGGAAGCCACCTGGAAATACCTGATGATCTGCTCGGTGGGCATCGCCCTGGCGCTCCTGGGCCATATCCTGTTGTCTTTCGCCTTCCATGTTCCGGGCCTCCCCGGCTCCCTCCACCTTCCGGACCTCGTCCTGGCGGCGCCGCGGGCCCAGGCGCCCTGGCTCAAGGCCGCTTTCATCTTCATCCTGGTGGGCTATGGCGTCAAAATGGGCC
>WRHT01000098.1 GCA_009783115.1 Desulfovibrionaceae bacterium
ACCCGCCTGGAGATGTGCGGACCTTGCACCGCTTGCAGGAAGAAATAGTCCATCTGCGCGAACGCCTGACCTCCCTGGAAGTCCAAGCGCACAGAAAAATGGACATGGCCGAGCACAACAGCCCGCTTATCCGATTGCTCAATGAAAAATTACGGATCAAGTACGAAGCCATCTCGCGGTTATCCGCCAATCTCAGGCTGGCCGAAGAACACGCTCACAAGTGCCGCCTGATCTGCCGTGGCAAAGTCCGGCCCGGACTTACCGTATCCATTGCCCAGGCCTCCACGGAGGTGTATGATGCATACGATCATGGACTGGAGTTGCACATGCGGGACAATGAAATAGTTTATAAACCATTATAGCCTGAAAACACTATGGATATCGGGACAATAATCGGGCTCATCGCAGCTTTCGCGGTCTGCATCAGCGCTATTTTTATGGGGCCCAACCCCATGGGCTTTGTGGATTTGCCCTCGATGATGATTGTGATCGGCGGGGGGCTGGGCGTCACCACAGTCATGTTTCCCTTGAAGGTGCTCGGCAGCACCATCAAGATCATCGGTAAATGTTTTTTCTACAAGGTGGATGATCCTCGCGCCATCATCCAGGAACTGGTCACTTTTTCAGAAAAAGCGCGCAAAGAAAGCATCGTGGCCCTGGAAAAGGTGCAGACCAGCAATAAATTCCTGGCCAGGGGCATCCTGCTGGTGGCCGACGGGACGGAAATTTCCATCCTGCGCAGGGTATTGGACATAGATATCGCCGTTATGCAGCAACGCCACATCCGCGGGCAGGACGTGCTTAAACAGATGGGCACATTTTTTCCGGCTTTCGGCATGATCGGCACCCTGGTCGGACTGGTTCAGATGCTCGCCAACATGGATGATCCCAAATCCGTTGGCCCGGCCATGGCCGTGGCCATTCTGACCACTTTATACGGCGCCATCATGGCCAACATGGTTTGTCTGCCCATGGCCAAAAAACTGGAGGAACGGTCCGAAGACGAAGACCGCAACATCCAGCTCATGAAAGAAGGCCTCATTTCCATCCAGAAAGGCGAACATCCGGCTCTGCTTGGGGAAAAGCTGCAATCCTTCCTGCCTCCCTCCATGCGCACGGAAAGAAAATAGGATCGAAAATGGCCGACGAAGATGATGACGCCCCGGTAGAAGGCCCGGTTCCGGCGCCGAATAGCATACCAGCCTGGATAGTCACTTACGGCGACATGATGTCGCTGCTTTTGTGCTTCTTCATCATGTTGTTTATTTTTTCAAAGACGGACTCGGAAAAATACCGCGTGGCCATAGGTTCGATCCAAGAAGCCTTCGGGGTGCAGACCCAGCGTCCAGATTACAACTTCGCGGCTGTCGCGCCCACTCCGGAAGAGGCGGTAGAAAAAATAATCCAGGAAGCGGAGACGGATCTATTTTCCACCATGCAGGAAATTGTCTCTGATATCATCCAGACTGAACCGGATCTGCGCCCATCCCTGCGGGTGGAAATAGACGACACCGGCGTCAAGCTGACCGTACGCAACAACAAACTGTTTTATCCCGGCACAGCCTACCTGCATCCCAATGCCCGTCAACTGCTCAGGCCCATCCTTGAGGCCTCCAACAGAAACAATTTCAATATCCTGGTGCGAAACAATTCACCACCGAGCGATCTGAACACCCAGTATTTTCCGACAGTCTGGGAACTATCCGGGGCAAGAGCCGGGGCGGCCTTACGCGCCCTGATGATGGCCGGAGGAATATCGCCAGCCCGGCTCAAGGCAGTAGGCTTGGGCGACAGCGCTCCGCTTTTTCCTGAAAATGACCCGAACAACGCTTCGGCCAACAATCGTACGGAATTCCTGTTTTACCCACCTGGAAAGGAAATCTGGTAATCATGCCTCCCGCTTCCGGGCGCGCTGTTAAAAAAATTTTCCTGAACGGCGAATTAAGCGATTTGGCCTTGCTGGAGGGGGATAAAAAAAATTATCTCCTCGGTCCGACTGGCAAAAAACGTGAATACGCCTTTCTGCCCCCCCCGCTGAACCTGGAAAAAAACAATCAAATCCAAGGCTTCCACGCCGGAGAGGAATTGCCGGTACTGTTGGGCAGCGGCCTGGGTTTTGCCCTGGAAACGGTACTGGAATACCTGGAAAAAACCCTGGGGGCGGATTTCTCCCTGGCGGTGGTGGATAAAGAGGATGACCTTCTGAAAGCCACGGGGTTGCGCCGGAAATACGCGCGGAATAGCAATATTTTATGGGTGGAAGACGCCACTCCGGAAGAAGCCTTGAAAAAATTGGGGCAATGGCAACTGCGCAATAGTTTGAAGCCTTTCCGCTGTCTGCCTCATCCTGCTTATCTCCGCTTACGCCCGGATTATTACGGAGAGATCCGCAAAAACCTGGAAAAAAGCGCGCGCCTGAATTTTTGGGAAAAGGCCAGATACTCCAAATTTACCGAAAAAAAACCGAAACTCCTGCTGATCACCTCCGGGTATTTCCTCATCGGCGAGGTGGAAATGGCCTGCCGGCGTCTGGGCCTGGAATGCCGCCTACTGGATATGCCGGATACGGAAGTGGCGGCAAATTCCTTTATCGAGCAGCTCCTGAACGCGGTTCTGACCTTAAAACCGGATTTCGCCCTGACCATCAACCACCTGGGAGTGGACCGGGAGGGCATCCTCCCGGATCTGCTGGCCCGCCTGGAACTGCCTCTGGCCTCATGGTTTGTGGATAACCCGCATCTGATCATCTACAACTACAATAACATGGTCAGTCCCTGGATCTCCTTGTTCTCATGGGATGCGGACAACCTGCCCTCACTAATCGCCATGGGGTTTGAAGATGTGCATTACCTGCCTCTGGGCACAGACGCCGCCCGCTTCAACCCGCCAGGACCGGATACGCCGCGGGGGCCGCAATCCTGGCGCAGCCGGGTGTCTTTTGTAGGCAATTCAATGGTTCAAAAAGTAGATGCGCGCCTGAAAAAAGCCGCCCCCCCGGAGGATCTCCGCGAACGCCGGCAGGAAGTGGCCGCAGCCTTCGCCCAAAGCCGGGAAAACTCGGTCAGGACTTTCCTGGAACAGGCCTACCCTGAACTTCTGCCTTCCTTCCTGGCCCTGGACAGCCTGGAACGCAGACTAAGCTATGAAACCATGATCACCTGGGAAGCCACCCTGCTTTATCGCCTGAACTGCGTCAAAGCCATCCTGCCCTTCGGTCCGCTAATCGTGGGCGATCAAGGCTGGTTCAGGTTGCTCGGGCAGAATACAGGCTGGCGTTACCACCAAGAACTCAGTTATTACACGGATCTGCCTCTTTTTTATCCCTGTTCGGAAATCAATTTCAACTGCACCAGCCAACAAATGAAAGGGGCGGTGAACCAGCGCGTCTTTGACGTTCCAGCTTCAGCCTCCTTTTTGATTACCGATTGGCGCGAACAAATTGACACGCTCTTCGAACCCGGAAAAGAGGTTATTTGTTACCACTCCCCGGAAGAAGCCGGGGAATTGACCCGCTATTACCTGGAACATCCAGAAAAACGGCGGACGGTAATCTCCGCCGCTCGTCGGCGCGTTCTGCGGGAACATCTTTACGAACACCGCCTGGAAGAATTGATTTCCAAAATGCGCGCGCGTTACGCCTGAACAGGAAAAAACATGGACCCCATCCTGATCCTGCAAATGCAGCGTATGGGCGACCTAGTGCTCAGTTTCCCCCTGGAGGGCTGGCTGAAAAGCCGCTTTCCCCAAACCCCAGTTTGGGTGGTAGGCGAACCGCTGTTTTACAACGGTCTGATCCCATTTTCCCCACCGGTTACCTATTTCGCTTATGCCGACGCCCAAGCTCTGCGCGAGCAAAATTACAGCTTCGTCATCAACCTGAGCCACCGCCGCGAAGCCGCCGCTCTCTCCTCCACCCTGCGGGCCGGCCGCCGTTTGGGCCCCTGCCTTGACTCTCTGGGAAATCTGCGCATTGACGGCCCCTGGCAACTGTACCGCGCCTCTATCAATAACAACAACCGGCATAATCTTTTCCATTGGGCGGATCTGAACGCCGTGGATATTATCGGGCTCAAGGCTATCCAACGCACGGCCTGGCCCAAGGCGCAACCTCCGGCGGGCGGCCGGGTTGGGCTATTCGTGGGAGCAAGCGAGACGGAAAAAAGACCGGATCCGGCCTTCTGGGCCGCTCTGGTTTCCAGGCTGACGCGCATGGGCGCGAAACCCGTGCTCCTCGGCGGAAAAGAGGACCAAAACCTGGCCAATGAAGCGGCCAAACTTTGCGCCAGCCCGGCCATCAACCTGTGCGGCAGATTTTCCATCCCCCAGCTCTGTCGTCTGCTTGAACGGCTGGACCTGCTCATCACCCCGGATACAGGACCCATGCATATCGCCGCTTGGCTTGGAACCCCGGTGTTGAACCTTTCGCTAGGACCGGTAAATGCCTGGGAAACAGGCCCTTTTCCGCCCGGACACCATGTGTTGCGCCCCGCCCTCAGTTGCGCTGGCTGCTGGACCTGCGGCAGCGGCAAACTCGCCTGCAAGGCCGGGTTGAAGGCGGAACAGGTGGCTGTGGTCGCCCGTCTCCTCCTGGAAAAAACAGAAATCGCCGCTGTTCCGGAATTGCGGGATTGGCGGCTTTTAACAACCCGGCGTGATTCTCTGGGACTATTCCATCTTGAAACCCTGGCAGAGAAGGAACCAAGCCGCCTTCCTCGTTCCCTGTATTGGAAATACTTCTTCGGTCTGCGTTTGCGTCTCCTGCCGGAAACCGCACGGGACAAGCTGCCGGAACTGGCCCAGGCCATGTGCGGCCGTACCCTCGGCCCCCCGGCCCGAAAGGCCGGACAAAAACTGCTTATGCGCCTGAACCGGGCCATCCGCGGACAAGGACGAAATTTCCTGCGGGAAACGGATGCCTGGCTGGACTTTCCACCTCTCTTTCGCCCTTTGAGCAGTTATGTCCAGTTCTTGCTGCACAACGAAAATTTCTCCCCCGCCGCCCTGGCCCAAGCCCTTGAACTTGCCGAAGCCTATCTTGCGGACATGAAGGCCGTTTCCGCCTGATAAAAGATTGTCAATAGTACGCATAACGAGTACATTCGCCTACCGCAAGGAGGAAAGCATGTCCTACAGGGCTGGATCCGTTCCGGATCTGCGCGCTTGGTTCATCGCCATGCGTCCATGGTCCTTCACGGCCGCCGCTGTGCCGATCTTGTTCGGCACCGGTGTGGCCGCCCTGGAAGGGAGCTTGAATACCTGGCTGTTCGTTTTGGCCCTGCTGGGCGGCATCGCCTTGCAGGCCGGCACCAACCTGCATAATACCTATGGCGATTACGTGTCCCGCGTGGACACCCCGGCCTCGGCCATAACCTGTCCCCAACTGGTAAACGGCAGCTTCCGTCCTGAAACCATGTACCGGGCCGGTTGGATGGCCTTCGGATGCGCCGGCCTGCTCGGTCTCGCACTGGCTTGGGCCTGTGGCCCCTTGGTGTTGTTGTTCGGCGCGCTTGGGGTACTCGGTGGCTATTTATATACCAACGGCAAAAAACCTTACAAATATATAGGATTAGGGCCGCTTTTCGTCTTTATGCTTATGGGGCCGCTCATGGCCCTGCCCGCCTATTTCATCCAGACCGGCCGCCTGGCCCCGGCGCCGGCATTCGGTTCCCTCGGCATCGCCTGCCTGGTGGCCGCAATCATGCACGCCAACGACCTCCGGGACATCGCCCATGATCGAGCGGCCGGCATCCGTACCTTGGCCATGCTGCTGGGACGCGGCCGCGCCGTCGGGCTGTTCGCGGGCCTGGGTTTCGGAGCCTTCGCCCTGCTTGTCCTGAGCTGGGCGGGCGGACTGCTCCCCTGGCCCTGCCTGGCGCCATTCATCCTGTTGCCTGGA
>WRHT01000099.1 GCA_009783115.1 Desulfovibrionaceae bacterium
GGATGGCATGTCGTCGCTCATTGTGAAAAAAGAAGCGCTTATTCCCGGACGCACCAGCCGTTTACTGGTGCATGCCCCGCAGATCGCCAGGGCCGCCAGGCCCGGCAGCTTTGTTATTTTGCGCGCCAGCCCGGAAGGCGAGCGCATTCCGCTGACCATAGCCGACAAGGATGCGGAAGCCGGAACCATCACCATCGTCTATCTGGTGTTGGGCAAAACCACCGCCGTTCTTGAAAGCCTCAAGGAGGGCGATGTCCTGCAGGATCTTTGCGGGCCTTTGGGCAATCCCACCCGCATTGAGGCGGGTGGAGGCACGGTTATCTGCGCGGGCGGCGGCACCGGCATCGCGGCCATGCACCATATCGCCAAAGGGCACCATGAGGCGGGCAACCATGTGGTAGCGGCTATCGGCGCCCGTAGCCGGGATCTCTTGCTCTACCACGAGGAATTGCGCGCCTTTTGCCCGGAGGTGCTGGTATCCACCGATGACGGAAGCTTGGGGCGCCGGGGGATAGTGACGGATCTGCTGGTGGATCGCCTGCGGGTGGACAAGAGCGTCAAGGAAGTGGTGGCCGTTGGGCCGGTGCCGATGATGGAGGCCGTGGTCAAGGCGGCCGCGCCTTTTGGCGTGCCGGTCACCGTCAGCCTGAATTCCATAATGGTGGACGGCATAGGTATGTGCGGCGCCTGCCGTGCGACCGTGGACGGGCAGGTGAAGTTCACCTGTGTGGACGGCCCGGAATTTGACGGGAGCAAGGTGGATTTCGCCGAACTTGGCCGGCGTCTTGCCGCATTCAAAGATCAGGAGCGCCATTCCCATGGCCTTTATTGCGAATGTATGGGGGAGGTCCCCAAGGAAAGCACGGGGAAAAAAGGCCTTGCCCCCAGGATCTCCATGCCCTGCCAGCCGCCAGGGGAACGGGTGCTGAATTTTCGGGAAGTAGCCTTGGGGTATAGCCCGGAACAGGCCAGGCAGGAAGCCGGGCGCTGCCTGCAATGTAAAAGGCCTCTTTGCCGCGGCGGTTGCCCCGTGGATGTGGATATCCCCGGATTTATCAGGGCCATTGCGGAGGGCGATCCGGATCAGGCCTACGCGATCCTCTCCAGCACCAACAGTCTGCCGGCGGTCTGCGGCCGGGTCTGCCCCCAGGAAATCCAGTGCGAGGGCAAATGTATCCTGACGGCCAAGGGCCGGCCAATAGCCATTGGCGCCCTGGAACGTTTCGCGGCCGACCGGCGTTTGGCTTCAGGCGCGCCACGGGTTGAAGCGTTATCCAAGGAAGCCGCTTCCGGGCCGCGGGTGGCCTGTATCGGTTCCGGTCCGGCCTCGCTGACTGCGGCCGGGTACCTGGCTTCAAGGGGGGCCGAGGTCACGGTATTCGAGGCGCTGCACGCCCTGGGCGGGGTATTGTCTTACGGCATCCCGGAATTCCGGCTGCCCAAAACCGGGGTGGTGGAGGCGGAAATATCCTCCCTGACCGGCCTGGGGGTCAATTTCATAACCAATGCCGTCGGCGGAAAGAGTTTTACCATCCAGGAACTCCTGGACCAGGGGTTCGTGGCCGTATTCATTGGCGTGGGAGCCGGACTGCCGCAATTTTTGAACATTCCAGGGGAAAATCTCATAGGCGTGTTCTCGGCCAATGAGTACCTGACCCGCGTAAACCTCGGCCGGGCCTATGATTTTCCTAAGCATGACACCCCCAGTTATCCTGGGCGCAAGGTGACGGTTTACGGCGGGGGCAATGTGGCGATGGATGCCGCCAGGACCGCCGTGCGCATGGGAGCGGAATCCGTGCATATAGTATATCGCCGCACCATGAAAGAACTGCCGGCCCGCCTGGAAGAGGTGCATCACGCCCAGGAGGAGGGGGTGCGTTTTGAACTTCTTTCCGCGCCGTTGCGTTTTATGGAGGACGCGGAAGGGCGTCTGGCGGCGGTGGAGGTGCAGCGAATGGAGCTGGGCGAAGCGGATGCCTCAGGACGGCGGGTGCCAAGGCCCATTCCCGGTTCAGTTTTCACCCTGCCCACGGATCTCGCGGTCATTGCCGTAGGCACCAGCGCCAACCCCATCCTTCTGCGCGGCACGCCCGGCCTGGCGCTCAATAAGTGGGGTTACATCGATGCGGATGCCAACGGCGAAACTTCCATTCCCAACGTCTTTGCCGGCGGGGATATCGTGTCCGGCGCGGCCACGGTCATTCTGGCTATGGGGGCGGGCCGCGCGGCGGCCAAGGAAATAGCCCGCAGACTGGGACTGGGCTGAAACCGCCTTATTTAGCCATCCATTTCTTGCGTTCATCCGGGTCCATGCGTTCAATGGCACTTGAGCGCGGCCTTCGGCGAACGGCGGCATGGTGTGTCTTGCCACAAGCTGAATATAAGTGATAGCGATGAGTTATGCGCTACTTCGCCCATAGTCTTCCAAACCATCCACAAGACGCATGGCAGCCCTTACACCAGCATCTTGAGGCCACAGCGCGCAAGGCCTCTGAGTTCGCGGCAGCTTTCAACAGCGGCGAGTGGGCGTCTCTATGCGGTCTGCTGCACGACTCGGCAAGTATTCCCTGGCGTTCCAGAAACGCCTGGAAGGCGGCAAACGTGTGGATCACTCCCTGGCAGGCGCTCTGGAAACCGGACACGGCATCGTCACCGACGTGTGCCTTAAGCGCAAGGTGCGCAATTTTGTGGACCTGACCAGGGCGGGCGGAGAAGGCTACAATATCTATGTGCGGGAAAAGGCTATCCTGAACCAGCAGCATGAACGCGCCTATAAGGCCATAGGACTTGATTCCGCCAAGGCCAAGTCTGACGATATTGAAAAAGCCCGCGCCTGGATGTGCCAAAATTTTTATGATGTTCGTACGTTTGGCGCGGTTATGAGCACCGGCGTCAACTGCGGCCAGGTGCGCGGCCCGGTGCAGATCGCTTTTGCAAAAAGCCGGGATCCCGTGGTTCCTCGTGAAATAACCGTCACCCGCATGGCTGTCACCACGGAAAAAGAAGCCGAAGCGCAAAAAGGCGGCAACCGCACCATGGGATCCAAATTCATTATCCCTTACGCCCTGTATGGGATCTGGATGCTTATCCGCCTTTTGTGATCAGGTGAACTTATGATGGTCTTGGTCAGTTACGATGTTAATACACAGGATGCCGAAGGCCGTAAACGTCTGCGACGTATAGCGCGGGAATGCGAAAACTGGGGGCAGCGGGTACAGTTTTCAGTATTTGAATGTTTGTTGGATCCGGCCCAGTGGGCGGCCTTGACAAGAATTATTATCCAAATATATCTATCTTAGCGATGTCGCTAAGAGTGGCATCGTAAAAATCATCCCTCAGATTGTCGGCCTTATAGGCAGCGGGTCTGAGCCCCCCCGGCGTCCGCGCCGGGGGTTTTTTTAGGCCGGGTATGAACACCGCATTTCTTATTGACGGCTTTAATTTCTACCACTCCCTCAAAGGGCTACACCGGCAGCTCCGGTGGTTTGATTATGATGGGTACTGCCGTCATTTTATGCGCTCCACCGATACGCTCCAGGCCATAACCTATTTTACAGCCCTTGCTTACTGGTTGCCGGATAAATCCAAGCGCCACGCTGTTTTTATTGAAGCCTGTGAAACCAAGGGCATTTATGTCGTCCGTGGAAAATTCAAAGAAAAAAAGTCGTCATGCCCCCATTGTGGCCAGACCATTTTTCGCCATGAAGAAAAAGCGACTGATGTAAATATAGCCCTTCATGCTTATCGGTTGGCGACACATGGTATGGAGCAAATTATTTTTGTGAGCGGAGATACAGATTTAATCCCTGCGGTCAGGATGATAAAGCAGGACTTTCAATCTGTCAGGGTTGGGGTGGTATTTCCATACCAAAGATATACCAAAGAATTTGCCCAGGTGGCCGATTTTTCTCATAAAACCTCCGCACAAACGCTTCAACGGTTCATTTTGCCAACAACAATAACTAAACCTAGTGGCAAGACTATTACCTGCCCTACAGATTGGCTGTAAATTTTAAGAGCCGAACCGAACCCCGGCTACGTTCATTTTTTACAATCCCGGCTTTTCCGGCCAGACCACATCATCTGGAAAACCTTCCTGCTCCGGCACCTCGCGCAACGCTTGGCGGTAATGGGAACGAGGAGCCAAAAGGCCCTCCGGCACGGTACTCAAGCTGCTCAGCCTCCTGGATCGGAAGGGATTGGAATCCGTCATGTAGGGTGATGGCGATTACTCATTTTAATATATAATCTAATATAGAACTGAGGCCTTGGCCAATTTGAACTATTACAAACTTATGTATTTATTCAGTTTATCCAATACTGCGGATATGTTAAACGGTTTGCCGATGTGATCATTCATGCCCGCCGTGAGACACTGCTCTATGTCGCTCTGGAAGACATTGGCGGTCATGGCGATTATTGGCAGCGTCTTACAGTAAGGCGAGGCGAGCGCGCGTATTCGCCGGGTCGCCTCTAGCCCGTCCATTTCAGGCATTTGTATATCCATGAACACCAGGTCATATTTATCCGGCTCCGCCATGACCATATCAAGAGCGGCCTTTCCGTTTTCAGCCGAGTCAATTGCCATCCCCGTACCTTCCAATAACGCGATCAGTATCTCACGGTTGATTTCTATATCTTCGACAAGGAGCAGTTTTTTGCCGGAAAACCTGCCGTCCTTGCCTTTTGCTAAAGCCCGGTCATTGCCGTCGCGAGCGGGCGGCGGGCAAGGTTTTTTTCCCTCACGCGGCAATTTTAATGTAAAAATGAAGCGTGATCCTTGGCCGATTTCCGACTCCACCCAAATCCTGCCGCCCATAAGATTTATTATATGTTTTGAAATGACAAGACCGAGTCCCGTGCCGCCGTACTTTCTGCTGGTGCCGCTTTCCGCTTGTTCGAACGGGCTGAACAGCCTTTCCTGCTGCAAGGCGGATATGCCTATCCCACTATCGGCCACCGTAAAACGCAGTTCGCAAAATCCGTGTTCTTCGCCTTCCAGGGCAACGCTGAGGCTGATTTTGCCTTCCTCAGAGGTGAATTTCACCGCGTTTGACAACAGATTCGTAATAATCTGCGTCAAGCGTTGATCGTCGCCGATGAAGAAAAAGTATTTGTCTAAGGCCATATCCATAGAAAATTGAATCCGTTTTTTTTCCAGGCTGACCTGGATAAAGGAAACGGCCTTTTTTAACGTATCTCTCAAGTCAAAGGGCGTATGGGTCAATTCTAATTTATGCGCCTCGATTTTTGACATATCGAGCACATCATTAATGACACCCAGAAGATGTACTGAAGCCTTTTCAATATGGTTCAGCGCGTAGTCTTTTTTTTCTAGATCAGTCGCATTTTTACCTATGGAGGCCATCCCGATAATCGCGTTCATCGGCGTCCGCATTTCGTGGCTCATCGTTGATAAAAAAAACGATTTCGCGTTGCTGGCCGCTTCCGCTTCCGCTTGTTGTCTTGCCAAGTGTTCCATCTTTGTAATATCTTGTATTATCTCGATGTAACCAGTTTTTTCGCCGTGCAAATCTTTCAGTATCTTTACATCCACCTGATAAGACTTGTCTTCATGCGTGAAATATGTCCGCGTCCGGCCTCTTTTAGCGCAGGCTATGGCGCAATTATCCGTGCCACATATATTGAGGCCAAAACTACTGCATGGTTTTCCAATAGTATCGCACCGTGTTTTACCAAAGTCTTTTTCCGCGATTGCGTTGATAAACGTAAATTTTTCATCTAAATTCTGGGAGGTAACCAGGAACGGCAGCGCGTCAAGAAGCGACTCATACCAATGAGCCATCGTCATTAATTTTTCTTTTTCGTCATTTATATCAT
>WRHT01000100.1 GCA_009783115.1 Desulfovibrionaceae bacterium
TTTTGCTCCGGTGGTTCAGAAAAGCGTTGTCTTTCACGTTGATGAAGAACTGGCTGGTGGCCGAATGCGGGTCATTGGTGCGGGCCATGGCCACGGTGTAGATTTCGTTTTTCAGGCCGTTGTCCGCCTCATTGGCAATAGGTTTGCGGCTGGGCTTCTCCTGCATGTTCCAGTCAAAGCCGCCGCCCTGGATCATAAAGTCGCTGATCACCCGGTGGAAAATGGTTCCATCGTAAGCGCCTTCCCGCGCATATTGCAGAAAGTTGGTACAGGTTTGGGGGGCTTTTTCCTCATTCAGTTCAATGACGATATCCCCCATATTGGTTTCCAGTTTTACCAGGGTCGGCCCGGCGGCCATGAGAGATGCCGGGCAGGCCAGGCTCATGGTCAGGACGCCTGAAAGCAGGAAGATGGATAAAAACAGATTGGGCATGCATGTCTCCTTAAAGATGCTTTCCGGTGGGTATTGTTTTTAAGATAGCACATCTTTGTCCGGAGGTACAGCGATCCCTTCCGCCGTCTCCCGGCGGGAGACGGTCCGGCGGCAAGGGGGATAAGCCTGGGGAGATGCTGATTTGAGAAAGGCCGCCGGCACGGGGAGGCGGCCTATGGCGGAAATTAGTGTGGGCGCTATTTCAGATCATCCTGCGTCCGCCGATAAAACGCTTGCTCCAGTAGCCGTTACGCAGGTTTTCTTCCCGCACCCGGCTGCCGGTTCTCGGGCTGTGGATGAAATTGCCGTTTCCGGAATAAATGCCGGTATGGTAGCCCCCGTTGATGCGAAAGGCCACGATATCGCCAGGTCTCAGGTCAACGGAGCTTACCTGCCGTCCGGAAGAGGCCTGGGCCTTGGCCAGGCGCGGCACGGAAATGCCATACTGTTTGTAAACCCAGTAAACCAGACCGGAACAGTCAAACCCCTTTTGGGGGGTGGTCCCGCCAAGGCGATAGGGTACGCCGGTCTGGGAACGGGCGGTGGAGACAATGTTTCCGCCGCTGCCGGTCGCTTTCCGGGCTTCCTGGGAATATCCGTTTCCCCCAGGCGCGCTGTAGGACGGTTCTTTAAGGGCGCCTCCAGGGCTTCCCTGCCGGATTGAAGCCGGCAGCGTCCTGGCGGCGTAAGCGCTGCTGGCCGACATTTTGAAGGAAGGCTCACTGTTGGCGGCGTTGTTTCTTGCGCTGATATAGCTGCCCGTGCCGACCTCCAGGCCGCAGGATACCAGGAATAACAGGCAGGAACCCAGAAATAGCATGACATACAAGAGGCCGAGACCTGAGAAACCCCGTCTGAAGACCAGCCCTGTGTCCCAAGCGGGTTTTCCCTTGTGATGCCCGCCCGGGCCGGAGGTGTTTACTGTGGCGTGAAGCATACTTCTTTTCCGCATGATATAAAAACCTTCCGATATGTACAAGATGGGGGATTCCGCAGAAACATATCGGCGATCCCGGCGACAACTTAACCCGGCAAAGATTTGCTTGTGGAGAGCTGGCAAAATTATTATCCTGGATGCCCGGAGAATCTTATGCATGTCGGTTTGATCTTGGGTCTTATGGTGTTGCTGGCCTTTGGCTGGCTGGCGCTGAGTTTTCGGCGGCGCCGGCATGAATTCCGGCGGCCGGCGGATATGCTGCTGGATGAGCTGAACCTGCGGCGTTCCACTCAGGAAGGGAAACTGCGGGCTAGGGAACGCCTGGAGGATCTCAAACGCGCGCGCCTGCGTCCGGTGGTGGAAGGGGTGCTTGAGATGATCCGTGCCCTGCCGGGCGAAAGCGGCGGCAGACTACGGCTGCGCGATGAGGAACGGCGGGCGGTGCTGGAGATTTCCGCCGTGCCCGGGGGATATGGAGAACAGGGCGGGGGCGGAGGACATGAAGGGCGGACGGAGACCCTGACCTTGGAATGGGACATCCGGGATTTTGACCTGGATTTTTTTGCCGGCGCGGATTACCTGGAAGGCGCGTCCGGGGATTATTTCCTGCGTATGCCTGACGGATCGTTGATCCGGGAAACGGAGCTCACGGTTTTTATGCGTCGGCTTTCCGGCCTCCTGGCGGATCGCCTGGCCTGAGCGCGCCGTGTCTGAAAGTTTTTCCAATCTGGCTTTATGCCATGAATTGCTCCAGGCGGTGGAAGACCTGGGTTTTACGGAACCCACGCCCATCCAGGGTTTGGCCGTGCCGCGCATCCTGGCCGGTGTTGATTTGGCGGCCCAGGCCGCTGCCGGTTCCGGCAAGACCGCGGCCTTCGGTTTGCCCTTGCTGGAAAAGATCAAAGATGCGCCGGTCTTGCCGGGTGGGAGAATTCAGGCCTTGGTGCTTTGTCCCACCAGGGAATTGTGCGTCCAGGTGGCCGAAGACCTCCGCGCCCTGGCTTCCCGCCTTGACGGGACGGGCATCCTGCCGGTTTACGGCGGCCAGCCACTAGAGAGGCAAACCCGGGTTTTGGCCAGGGGATCCCTGGTGGTGGTCGGAACCCCGGGGCGGGTGCTGGATCACCTGGAACGCCGCACTCTCAGCCTGGAAAAGCTTTTTATGCTGGTTCTGGACGAAGCCGACGAGATGCTGGATTTGGGTTTTCGTGAAGACTTGGCGCGCGTGCTTAGGGCCGCTCCGCCGGACTGCCAGAAGCTCTGTTTTTCCGCGACTTTCCCCCCGCCTATCCTGCGGCTGATCCGCGCCCATTTGCGGGAGGCGGAGTTCATCCGGGCGAATCCAGAGGAATTCAGCGGCGCGGGCACGGAGCAGTATTATTATGATACTCGCCGATCTCGGAAATTTGAGGATCTCTGCCTGATTCTGGACAGCCGCGCTCTGCGCCGGGGGATTATTTTTTGCGCCACCCGGCGGGGAGCGGATGAACTGGCCGCCCTGTTGCAGACCAGGGGTTTACGGGCCGAAGCCCTGCACGGGGATCTGCTCCAGGCCAGGCGCGACCGGGTAATGCGGGGTTTTCGCAAGGGAAACGCCGGTTTTCTGGTGGCCACGGATCTGGCGTCCCGCGGTCTGGATCTGGATGGAGTGGAGGCGGTGATTAATTATGATTTGCCCGCGGAGGCCGAAACCTATACCCACCGCATCGGGCGCACCGGCCGGGCCGGGCGGCCTGGTCTGGCCCTGAGCCTGGTCACTCCGCGTGAAATGCCGGCCCTGCGTTCCTTCGCGAGGCTTTACGGCGCGGGCATCAACAAGGGGCGGTTGCCCAAACGCCGGGAAGCGGAAGAGATCCGCTTCAGCCGGGTTCTGGATGAGATCCGGATCCGGCTGGAGGCGGAACAGGCGGCGGATAAAAATTCCGTCCGCCTGCGTCCGCATGTCCTCAGGCTTTCAGCCTTGCTGGAAGGGCGGGAAGACAAAAACGAGGCCCTGATCCTGGCCGCGGTTTTATTCGGTATGCTGCTGGAGGCGCGGGAAGACGGTTGATCGGCGGCCTTATCTGGCGAAGAGACGCTGACCCCGATCTGGAATCGGGCAAGGAGAGCCTATGATTTGGCGGACACGGATACCGGAGTTTCAACTGGAAAAGGTTTATGCCGATGGCCGCCTGGAAGAGCCGGAACTGCACCGGCTTTATGGCCTCGACCCTTCCTGCCGCATGGGCCGCCGGGGCTTCCTGCTGACCTCGGCCCTGGGAGCCGGAACATTGGCCGCGCTGGCTCCAAGCGGCCGGGCGCGGGGGGCGGAAGGGCCATCCGCCATCCCGGCGGTGCGAGTGGAGATAGCCGATGGCTTGGCGGCGCATTATGAAACTGTAAGAACTCTGGCCTTCCATCCTGACGGCTCGCTCCTGGCCTCCGCGGACGACAAAGCGATCAAATTCTGGTCCCTGCCGGAGGGCAAACTGTCGCATACGCTCAAAGAGCATGGATCCATAGTGGATTCGATACTTTTTACCCCGGATGGGGAACTGTTCGTTTCCTGCTCCGAGCAGATCAAGCTCTGGCCGGCGCCTTTTGTTGCGGCCCAAACCATACTGGATATAAGGGAAAACTATCTTGCCGTAAGCCCGGACAGTAAATTCCTGGCTTCAGCTTCTTATTATAACGGCACGGTCAGGCTCCTGGAACTGCCCTCCGGACAAATATTGAAAGAATTGAAACACTCTGGGCCTCTGACAAGCCTGGCCTTCAGCCCGGACGGAGGAATCCTGGCTTGCGGCGAGAGGGCGCAGAAGGCCGTAAGCCTGTGGTCCGTGCCCTCGGGAAAGTTGTTCGCTCGTTGGACGGACAGAGAGATTGCGCCCCGCTCCCTGGCCTTTAGCCCGGACGGAGCATGGCTGGCCGCCTGCGTAAATGACGAACTGCGCCTTTGGAAAATGCCCGAGGGCGATATGTACGCAAAACTCGGCGGGCAATACGGAACAAGTGATTGCCTGGCCTTCAGCCCGGACGGAGAATGGCTGGCGCTGGGCTCACACGGTGGAGTGCTGCTGTTGCGTAAGCCCTTTGTCCGGCCGGCGCTTATTCTCCAGGGGCATACTAAATTGATCTCGGTTCTGGCCTTCAGCAAAGACAGCCGCCTTCTGGCCGTAGGGATGTATAGCGGGAAAATTTTCATCTGGGAGATGCCCGGCGAGGCCCCGGAGAATAATCCGGCCAGACTCCGGGTTGCGCTCCTGGATCCTGAAGCTATGCATGAAAACATCTCCGTGCGCTACGGCAACCGGGCGGATCAGAGCGTCTTCAGCGGCCGTTGCGGAGATCCCCTGCCGGAGGGGGCGATCTGCACCTGCGACTGCGTTTCCGGCAGATACAGCCCGCCGCCTCCTTCAGGTGGCGGAGCCACTACGATTTGCACCTGCGACCGGATATGCACCTGCGTGCCGGTTAAATAGGGGAGGGCGCGGGTTTTTCCGGCATAAGCCAATAAGGAGAGATAGACATGCGGAAGGTCATGGAAAAGACGGCGCGGCTTCTGGAGCTTCTGGGGCACGAAGAGATTCCCTTTGGCGTATATTACAGCGAAGTGAAGCCTGAAGGCGGGTTCGGTCCCAAGCCCGGCGAAGTTTTCAGCCGCGAACGGGAGGAAGCCGGACAGATCGACTGGGGAAAGGCTTTCGGCAATTTTTCCTGTACCGTGGGCAACCTCTGGCTGGCCCGTAAAAAACGCCGGGCCGCCTGGATCAGCCACCAGGAATGCGGCTGCATGGGCGGCGGCTTTTATGCGGGCCTTTACCGTCCCTACCTGGAAACGAATGTTTTTTACGTTTCCACCGGCATCCCAGGCACCCCGATGGAAGGAGAACACTACCTGCCCTCGCCTGAAAGCATGCGCGTCTTCATGCAAGATTCGACCCCTCCGGCGGCTTCCGGCAAGTACTGCGTCCTCAAGCCCCTGGATCAGTTCGCCGCCGGTGAAAGTCCGCTGGTGGCCGCATTTTTCGCCAGGCCCGAGGTCTTGAGCGGTCTTTACGCGCTGGCCTGCTATGCCGCCGGACACCACTTGGCCGTGGTATCGCCCTTCAGCGCGGCTTGCGGCAGCATCATCGCCTGGCCCCTGGCCTATCAGGCGCGGGGGGAGGAGCGCGCCGTGCTCGGCGGTTTTGACTTGTCGGCCCGCAAGTTTCTGAAAACCGACGAGCTGATTTTTTCCGTCCCGTTGCCATTGTACCGCAAGATGCTCGAAGCCATGGAAAGTTCGGCGCTCACCCGCGGCGCCTGGGCCGGCGTGCGCAAAAAGGCGCGTAAAAGCCTGCGCGCCTGGGGGGAAGAAACGGGAAAGGGTTAAGCCGTCACCAGTCAAAGGTGCTTTTGAAGGCGCGTGCCAGGTCTTCCACCTCTTCCCGCAGACATACGCGGCCGTTATAGCGCAGGATGAGGGAGGATCCGCCCTGCACGGCGCCC
>WRHT01000101.1 GCA_009783115.1 Desulfovibrionaceae bacterium
CGTATCCATTCATCCGAGCGCGCTGGTGGCCGCGGGGGCCAGGCTGGGACAGGATGTGAGCATCGGCCCTTACGTCTGCATTGACGACGAGGTGGAGATTGGGGACGGCACCCGCATCGACGCCTTTGCCTGCATTAAACGCTACACCCGCCTTGGGCGGAACAACCATGTCTTTTCCCATGCCGTGGTCGGCGAGATCCCGCAGGATCTCAAGTTCAGCCAGGAGCGCTCCAGGCTGGAGATCGGCGACGGCAACAATATACGCGAATTCGCAACCCTGCACCGGGGAACAGGCGAAAACGGCGTGACCCGCATAGGCGACGGCTGCCTGCTTATGGCCTATTGTCATGTCGCCCACGACTGCATCCTGGGATCGCAGGTAATCATGGCCAACAGCGCCACCCTGGCCGGGCATGTGGAGGTGCAGGATTACGCCACGGTGGGCGGGCTTTCAGCCGTACACCAGTTCACCCGCATCGGACACCACGCCTTTATAGGCGGCATGACCGGCGTAAGCCAGGACATACCCCCTTATATGCTGGCATCAGGCGCCAGAGCTTCCCTGTTCGGCCCCAACTTGGTGGGACTGCGCCGCCAGGGCTTTTCCAACGAAACCATCGGCGCTCTCCGCTCCGCCTACAGGATCATCTGGCTCTCCGGCCTCCCCCGGAAGGAAGCCCTGGAAAAAGCCGCCCAGGAATACGCCGCTTTCCCCCAAGTCATGCATGTTGTGGACTTTGTGCGGGAAAGCAAACGCGGCGTGCTCATGGCCGACCGCGCCCAGTGCGAGGAATAAGCGCGCCGGATGGTCATGGATAACGCCGCGCCGGATATCGGGATCATCGCCGGTTCAGGGCAGTTCCCGGCCCTGGTGGCCCGCGCGGCCAAGGCCGCCGGATCCCGTGTGTTCATTTGCGGCTTTAAGGGACAAACCACCGAAGATCTGCGCGCCGAGGCCGACGGGTTCACAATCATCCCGCTTGGACAGTTGGGGCGCCTCATCGCCTTCTTCAAAAAACGCGGGGTGGCCAAGGTCTGCATGGCCGGAGCCATAAAAAAATCCCACTTTCTGGATATACGCCCAGACCTGCGCGCAGCCCGTGTTCTTTTCAAGGTTTCACGCCACCACGGCGATGACGCCATCCTGCGTTCGGTTCTGGACGAACTCCAGGGCGAAGGCCTGGAAGTCCGCCAGGCTTCGGAACTGCTGCCGGAACTCCTGGGGCCGCCCGGAACGCTCACCCACAGAAAGCCCAACCCGCAAGAATGGGAATCCATCAGGCATGGCTGGCCCATTGGCCGTCTCCTGGGAGTCCATGACATCGGACAATGCCTAATCATGATGAAAAAAATGGTGGTGGCGGTGGAGGCCCTGGAAGGCACGGATGCCGCCTTGGAAAGAAGCGCGCTCCTGGCCGGACCCGGCTGCGTGGCCCTGAAAATGCTCAAGCCCGGACAGGACAAGCGCGTGGACCTGCCGGCCATCGGCCTGCAAACTGTCCAAATCCTGACGCGACACGCTTATGCCTGCCTGGCCTATGAAGCAGGAAACACCCTCTTTTTTGACCGCGAGCCGAGCCTGGCCCTGGCCGATGCCCATAATCTGGCCATCGTGGGCCTGACCCCGGAGATGCTGGAGGTCTAGTGGTGATAGCCGCTGCGCCGCAGGATGGCGTCCGCCCTGAAGAGCTGCTCCCATAAAATCACCTGGGCCAGTTCGTGGGGCAAGGTCATTGGACCCAGGCTGAGACGCAACGCGGCTACGGACAAGGCCGCCTCCGACAAGCCCCAGGCCCCGCCGATAATAAAGCAGGGCGGGGAAGAGGCGGCCCGGAAAGCTTCCAGGCGGCCGGCCAGGGTCTCGGAACTCCAGCCCTCTCCGCGCCCGTCCAGGCAGATGAGGGTATGCCCGGCGGGAAGCGCGGCCATGATACGCTCCCCTTCCCGCTCCTTGATCAGGGCCGGAGGCAGAGCGCTGTCCGCGTCCCGCAGACGGATCTCCCGGATACGCCAGGAGCGGGACAGGCGATTGCGGTAAAATTCCGCGGCCTCTTTCCAGAAAGAGGCCTTGAGCTGGCCGATGCTGATTATGCTTGCCTTATACAAAAGAGGCTCCGGAGACAAAAATGGATGCGCCGCTCCTACTTACAGCGCTGGACCGGCTGGCCCGGGATCGCCTCCTGCTTTACCCGACTGAAACCTTCTATGCAATAGGCGGCAATGCCCTCAAGGCTTCGGTGGCCGCGGAGGTTTACCGCGTGAAGGATCGCGCCCGGACAAACCCCTTGCCGGTAATCCTGGGCGCGCTGGAACAACTGGAAATGGTGGCCGCTCAAGTGCCGGAAGCGGCAAAAAAGCTGATCCGGCGCTTCTGGCCAGGACCATTGACCCTGCTGTTGCCGGCCCTTCCAAGCCTGCCCGGACTCCTGCATGGCGAAAGCGGCAAAATCGCCGTCCGCCTCAGCGCGCATCCGGTAGCCCGCGAGCTTTGCCTGAGGGCCGGCTTCCCCCTGATCTCCACCAGCGCCAACCTGAGTGGAGAAGCCCCGGCCCGCACGCCCGAGGAGGTGCCTCCAGTCCTCCTGGAGGCCGCAGGGGGATTCATCTGCCCGGCAGACCACCGGCCTGCCGGCGGCCTGCCTTCCACCATTGTGGAAATTGCGGAGAATGAATCCGGAAAACTGCGCCTCATCCGCCCCGGATCCGTGTCACTGGCGGATCTGCTCCATGAGGGTTTTACCCTGGCGTAGAGGCTCTAAAGAATATCCGCCTCCGGGCCGATAAGAAGGCTGAGTGCCAGTAGCCAGAGGAAAAGCATGTCTGATCGCTTCCAACATAAAAACCTTTACCTTACGATCTGCGCCCTGATCTTGGCTCTTGCCCTTTATTCGCCGTCGGCCGCTGCGGATTTATCCGCCTACAGGGACATACCCGAAGAAGCACGCGAATTGCTGGATCGCGGAGAAAGCTTTTGCGCGCGTTCCGGCGCCTTGCCTTATATGGGCAAAGACGGTTGCCTGAGCGCGCTCTCCTTGCTGCGCGACAACCTGGCGAACAAGAATCCGGCTTCTGGCAAACCAGATGAAGATCCCATGCGCCGCTGGAATGAACTCATCAGCGGGCACGACAACCGTTGCAGGACTTTATTCGCGAATCTCCATGACAACAAGGGCTGCCGCGACTTAGGCAAATATATTCGCGGGCTTTCCGTGGAACAGAATCCGGGCGCGGTCCCGGAACGGACGGCTCCGTCCCAACGCGGCGCTATGTTAAGCTCTCTGGATCCGGAACTAAAACTCGACCGCCCGAAATCCGGGCGCTATCCCAGGCCGCCCAGCACTCCGTCACGCGCGGGGCAAGCCTCTCCCGCTCCCCAGACGCCGCCGCCGGCGGAAACGTCCACATCCCAGCCCACACCGGCAGCGGAAACGGCCCCGGCGGCATTAACCCAAGAACAGCCGGTCTCCGGAGACACAGGGACACCAGTCCGGCCCGGCACAGCGGAAATGCCGGCCGCGCCTGCAAGCGTTCCCCCGGCTTTCACCCCTGCGTCCGGCATACCGGGAAAACCGCCTTTGCCTGAAACAGGCGCGCTGCCGCCCGCATCCACTCATTCCCAATCGACACCGCCGGCCCCTGAAACCGCAAAGACGCCGGCCCTGTCCGGGGAACCCGGAATGCCTGCCGCGCCTAAAACACCTGACGTTTCGGCATTGCCCGGAACAGGCGAAGTTCCGCCTTCCTTGACCAGGACGATGCCCGAAAGCTCGGGGATGCCTGCTTCTCCGCCCCCAGTTCCCGGAACTCTTTTCCAGCCGAACGCGGCACTCCCTCCGCAGGACAACGCGGCTTCCAGCCACGGCCCGGCAGCCTCCACGCCTCCAGCGCAAATACCGGCGCCCCCTCCGTCCCCTGAAGACGCGCACGAACTTGACGGCCCAAGCGCGGTTTCCCCGATGACACCCCCAAGCGTCGTCCCGTATAACCCCGATAGCGCCATCCCATCCTGGCCGACAACAGTTAAGCCCATAACTGAAGAAACTCTGCCGCCGATACCGCACACCGGCCGGATAAATTCTGGCGGCGTTCCCCAGACCTCCGGCAATATGCCGGCTCCCACGGAGGAACGGCAATCCGCCCTATCGGCAGCGGCGGCCGCCACCGGCAACAGGGGCCAGGAAGCGCCCGCATCTTCGAGGACGCCGGATTCCTTCGCCGACATCATCCCCAATTTTGTGCCGCCACCCCCGCCTGTTCCCACACAGGGCACGCCCATGCCCGCGGGACAGGGGCGCTAAACAGCGCCTTAAAACATCCCCCGCATAATCCACCACCAGAATGGGGTAATACTGAGCGCCCCGATAATGCTGAAGGCGACCACCAGACCGCTCAGCCTGGGATTGAGATTGAACTGGCTGGCCATGAGGCTGGCGGTTACATGCGCGCCCATGCCGGCCTGCAGCACGCTGACTTGCGCGATGAGTCCCTGGGCTTCCATCAGCAGGGCCAGGACCAGGATCACCATTGGAGAAAGAATAAGCTTAAAGATAAGGGCCACGGCTATGGGGGCGGAGTATTGCCTCCCTCCCCCGAATTCCAGTTGCAGTCCTATGGAAAACATGGCCATAGGGGCGACCGTGGGCGTGATCTTGTCCAGCAGGGGATTCAGAAATGAAATATCCGCGAAGCAGGGCAGGATCAATGCGCAAATAATGGCCAGGCTGGGCGGAAAGGTAAATATGCGCCGCAAAAAATCCTTGGGGCGCGCCTTCCGCCCTTCGCCGCGCACGGCCGCATTCAGGACAACAATGGTTCCGGCGGTGCAGAAGAGGATAAAGCAGGACATATCATAGACAATGGCCACAGCCATGCCTTCCAGTCCATAAAAAGCGGTGATCAGCGGAAAACCCATAAAAGCCGTATTGCTCAGGCCGGATCCCAGCAATAGCGCCACCCGGGTAGCGTTATCGATTTTTTTCACACGGGCGTACAGGCCGGTGTAAAGCCAAGCCAGAACCCAGAGCAAAAAGGGGGCGACGATCGGCAGGATCATGCCGATGCTCCATTCAATATAAGGCATCAGGCGCAAAACCATGGCCGGAATGGCCACATAGAGCACCCACACATTTAATGTCCTGAAGGCGTCGGGAGGGAGAAGGCCAAGGCGGCGCGCGATCTTGCCAAAACCAAGACAGAGAACTATCAGGATAAAATTTTCCATAACTCCTGAAGAAACCCGTTATTTTTTCAGACGTCCGGCCAAAAACTCGGACATGTGTTCAATTCTCAGTTTGTTTCCGCGCCTTTCCTCGCCGCCGCGCAACTGTATGACGCAACCCGGACAGTCGGTAACCAGAACGCCAGCGCCGTTCGCTTCATAGGCGCTCAGCTTGTGATCCAGGATCCGGGCGGATATTTCCGGAAAAACGACGGAATAAGTCCCGCCGAAACCGCAACAGACCTCTTCTTCCTCGGTGGCCTTGTAAGAGGCTCCCTCGGCCAGCAAAGCCCTGGGCTGTTCCCGCACTCCCAGTCCCCGGCACTGATGGCAGGAAGCGTGGTACATCACCAGATCGTCGGTTTTCTTCAGGTCCGCCGCGCCCACCTCCAGAACATCCCGGACAAAAGAGCTGAAATCACGGAACCTGGAGGTGAACCGCCCGGCCGAAAAAGCCATTCCGGGCACGCCGTCCAGGATCGCGGCGTAGTTATGCTTAATATATGAAGCGCAGGAGGCGCAGAGGCTGAGCACATAGTCATAACCGGCGGCAAAGGCCCGGACATTGCGCAGGGCCACTTCCTCCGCCGCCCGGCGCTCGCCCATATTCCGCACCGGC
>WRHT01000102.1 GCA_009783115.1 Desulfovibrionaceae bacterium
GGCCAGCCTGAAATTCTTCAATGTCTACGGTCCCAACGAATACCACAAAGGCGAGATGCGCAGCATGGTCCTCAAGGCCGTGGAACAGATCCGGGATCAGGGCTTCGTCCGCCTCTTCCGCTCATACAAAAAGGAATACCCGGACGGCGGCCAGTTGCGCGATTTCATTTATGTCAAGGACTGCGCCATAATCCTGGCGGATCTGCTGGAACGTCCGGGGACGAACGGCCTGTTCAACCTGGGAACGGGGCAGGCGCGCAGCTGGCGGGATCTGGCCTGCGCGGTTTTCGCGGCCATGGCCCTGGAACCACGGATCGAGTATGTGGATATGCCGGAAGTCCTGCGCGGCAAATACCAGTATTTCACCCAGGCCGACATGGACTCCCTCTCGCGGGCCATGGGGCCGGGCAGGCCGCTTCCGCGCGCGCTGGAAGAAGGCGTACTCGATTATGTGCAAAATTACCTGACCGGGGAAGACGGTTACTTATAGAACATTTTGGGGCTGCCGCCCCGTGGATTTAAGGCGGGGTCAGCGCCCTGTGGATATTCCGGAGGTTTTATGCAAGATATGCGGGTAGCGGAGGCTCTGGCGGCGCGGGAGGCGGCATCCCAAGTCCGGGTGCGCGGCTGGGTGCGGACCAGGCGTGACTCCAAAGGCTTTTCCTTTCTGGAACTGAATGACGGATCCTGCCTGGCCAATGTGCAGATTTTAGCGGAAGAGAATCTTCCGGGCCTGCGGGAGGCCCAGACCGGGGCGGCCCTGGAAGCGGCCGGGGAGCTGGCCGCCTCTCCCGGCAAGGGACAGCGATGGGAAATCCGGGCCAAGACCCTGCGGGTATTCGGGGAATCCGACCAGACCCTTTATCCTTTGCAGAAAAAACGCCATTCCGATGAATTTCTGCGCGGCATCGCCCATCTGCGGGCGCGCACCAACAAGTATGGCGCGGCCTTCCGGCTGCGTTCCGAGGCCGCCTTTGCCATCCACAGCTTCTTCCGGGGCCGCGCTTTTTACTGTGTGCAGACCCCGGTGCTGACCGGGGCGGATTGTGAAGGCGCGGGCGAGATGTTCCGGGTGACCACCCTGCCGCCCGGAGCGGCGGCTGACCCGGCCCGGCCCTTTGCCGGGGATTTTTTCGGCCGGGAGTGCAGCCTGACCGTCTCCGGCCAATTGGAAGCCGAGGCGCTGGCCTTGGGACTTGGCCGGGTTTACAGCTTCGGGCCGACCTTCAGGGCGGAAAACTCCAATACCCCCAGACATGCCGCGGAATTCTGGATGATCGAGCCGGAGGCGGCCTTCTTCGACCTGGAGGACAACATGGCCCTGGGCGAAGATTTGCTGCGCTTCGTGACCCGGCATGTCCTGGAGCATTGCGCCCCTGACCTGGATCTCTTCGGACGCTTCGTGGATGAAGGGCTGCCGGAACGCCTGCGGACCCTGGCCGAAGGTCCGTACCAGCGGATCAGCTACGGCGAGGCCGTGGACGTCCTGGCTAAATCCGGCCGCGCCTTTGATTTCCCGGTGTTTTTCGGCGCGGACCTGCAAACCGAGCATGAACGCTTTCTGGCCGAAGAATATTTCCGCGGCCCGGTGACCGTGTTCAATTATCCCAAGGAAATCAAGGCTTTTTACATGCGAGCCAATGATGACGGGCGCACGGTGGCGGCCATGGACCTCATCGCCCCCCGCATCGGCGAACTCATCGGCGGCAGCCAGCGCGAAGAGCGCCTGCCACGCCTGGAGAAACGCCTGGCCGAACTCGGCCATGATGCTCAAAATTACTGGTGGTACCTGGATCTGCGCCGCTTCGGCAGCGTCCCGCACTCCGGCTTCGGCCTTGGCTTTGAACGCCTGATCATGCTGCTCACCGGCATCGGCAACATCCGCGATGTCATTCCCTTTCCCCGCACGCCAAATAACCTGGACTTCTGAAACCATGCCCCCGGCAGACGAAAACCTCACCGCCCGAAACCAAAAAAATTAAATTATATCACTATTTCTTGACGAAACTGCTTGACAGCGTTAACCATTTTGCTGGAAAGGCGGAATTATATTCCACCGTATAGTATTTGGGGGCTAATTCCGGAATGTTGTTCAGAAAATATCATATTGTCATCCTGCGGGATCAGGAAGGCGTTTCCGGCCAGCTCCGGCTCCGGGGCTGGGTAGGGGTATTTTTGTTTTTGCTTATGGTGGGGTTCGCGGTCAGCACGGCCTATCTGTGGGGTTTTAACTATCGGGCGGAATTCCTGGAAAATCAGCTTAACGACGCCCAGAAAACCATCAAAGAGCAAAATTCCCAAATCGCCAGCATGGACGGCAAACTCAGGCTGTTGCAGGGGGATCTCTCACGGGTGCAGCAGTTTGACGCCAAACTGCGCGTGATGATGAACATGGATAAAGAACCCACGGACATCAGCAGCAATATAGGCGGCCCTCTGGCCGCGTCCACGCAGCCGTTGCCCCTGCACCGGCAGGAATTGCTGGCCCGGCGGGTACACAGCATGCTGGACCAATTGAGCACGGATACGCGGATGGAGGAACTGCGCCAGCAGGATCTCCTGCACGTCATGCGGGAAAACCGGGAAATCCTGGCCTCCACCCCTTCCATCTGGCCCACGGACGGCTATCTTACCTCCACCTTTGGACGCCGGACCTCGCCCTTCGGATCCGGCAGCACGGACTTTCACAAGGGCGTGGACATCGCCAACCGCATCGGCACTCCGGTGCGCGCCCCGGCTCAGGGCGTGGTCACCTTTGTGGGCTGGGACGGCGGCTACGGCAACTGTATAGTCATCAACCACGGCAACAGCATCAGTTCCCGCTACGGACACCTGAGCAATTCCCTGGTCAAGGTCGGACAGGCGGTAAACCGGGGGGATGTCATCGGCTCGGTAGGCAACTCCGGCCGCAGCACCGGCCCGCATCTGCACTACGAGGTGCGGGTGGGCGGGGTCTGCGTCAATCCTCTGCGTTATATCCTGAACTGATTTCAGGCCGGTCCCGGCGCGCGATGATCGATTTCAGGCATGTGCATCACAATTTCAACGGGCGTCCGGCCTTAAGGGACTGCACCTTTCATCTGGACAAGGGCGAGGTCATGTTTCTCACCGGCCCATCGGGCGCCGGCAAAAGCACCCTGATCCGCCTGCTTTTCGCCGACCTGCCTTTGCAGTACGGCACGGCCAGAATAGCCGGTTTTGAACTGAACAAGATCCGGCCTGGCCAGATCCCCCTGCTCCGCCGCAAGGTCAGCTTTATCTTCCAGGATTTCCAGCGCGTGCTCCTGCCGCAGGACACGGTTTACAACAACATCCACCTGCCCCTGCGGATCTGCGGTATTGCCAAACAGCACGCGGATCGCCGCATCCAGGCCGTGACCCGCCACCTGGGATTGCATGACAAGCTGGCGGAACCCTGCGCCAATCTGTCCGGCGGAGAACAACAGCGCGTGGCCGTGGCCCGCGCCTTTGTGACCAACCCGCAGGTCGTGCTGGCGGACGAACCCACCGGCAACCTTGACCCGGAGCTTTCCGTCCGCCGTTTGCTGGAGCTTTTCAAATTTTTCCAGCGCTACGGCACGACCATGATCATTGCCACGCACAATCCGGAGCTTCTACGCCGCCATCCTGAAGGCCGGGCCCTGCGCCTGGAGCAGGGGGCCATTACCCGGTCCAACTGGGAAGGGGCCGCGCTCTTCAATCCCATGGCCGCGGCCTTCGCTCCTACGGAAAAAAACTGATGTCCATGTTCTTCCAAATGATCCGGCAGGCCCTGCGGGATATTTCCCTAAATCCCTGGGCGCAGATCCTCACCCTGGCCGCGGTTACCCTGGTGAGCTTCCTGGTGGGGCTGGGGCTGATGATCGTCACCACCCTGGATCACCAGTTGAGCATCAGCAAGGGTGAAACCGTCTTTCAGGTTTACTGGCGTCCGGGCGCGGATCCGCAAAGCATTGCCGGGCAATGGGACGGGATACGCCGGCTTCCCGGCTTCTTCCATATAAAAACCTTCACCCCCGCCGAAGCTTTGCGGGAACTGGAAGGACGCATCGGACGGGGGAGTTCGGCCAGGAATTTTACCTTCCTCAGAGACCAGAACCCCCTGCCGGCCACCGCCCTGATCACCTTTACCCCCGATGAACAAGACTACGAACGCTGGCTCAGGGAGATTACTTCCTACCTGGCCGGCCTGGAAGGGGCGGAGCGGGTTTCCTCCTCCCCCCTGCGCGACGAGATCGGGCAGGCCTGGCGCAAGGTCAACAGCTATGTGCTACGCCCGGCCATTATCTTTCTGACCCTGATCCTCGGCCTGGTGGTGGGCAATACCGTGCGCCTGGCCATGCTCTCCAAGGCGCGGGAGGTGGAAATTCTCCGGCTGGTGGGGGCCTTCAACTGGTATATCCGCATTCCCCTGCTCATCGTCGGCGGTCTGCAAGGGCTGGCCGGCAGCGCCCTGTCCTTGTTCATCTTGCGCTTTCTGCACCTGCATGTGGAGCATATCCTCAACTTCCCGCCCATTTTGCTGGAGATCCGCTTTCCGCCTCTCCAAATCGTCATGCTGATGCTGGCTGTGCCCACCTTGCTGGGAGTGGCCGGAGGCTGGGTCGGTCTCGGACAGCCTCCCGCGTGGCGGCAGTCCCGGAAGGCCTCCAGCGCCGCCGCTCCGGACAAGGCCTGGGAACAATAAAATCCCATGTCCTTCACGGTTGAGCTGCCTCCTGACCCTGAGACGAGCCAAAGCCTGCTGCAAAGCATCTATCTTTCAGGGCTGGCCGAGCCGCCGCCACTCTGCGCAGGGATGGGGCGCTGCGGCCGTTGCCGGGTGCGCTTTCCAGGTGATCCCCCTCCTCCCCTGCCCCAGGACAACGCTACCCTGTCCCGGGAGCTTCTGGAGCAGGGCTGGCGTTTATCCTGCTGCCGCCCGCCCATGCCCGGCGCCAGGCTGGAGCTGCCTAAAGAAGCGCGCTTGCCGGATAATATCGCCCCAAGCCCGGCGCCCCCAATTCCTTATCCCCCAACCATGGATTTGGCGGTGGATTTCGGCAGCTCTTCCCTGCATTTCGCCGCCGTGGGGCCGGATCTGCCCCAGGAAAACGATCCCCTGGCGGCGGAAGGAATTTTGATAAACCCGCAAATGGGCGCGGGGGGAGACGTGCTTTCACGGGTGGCCTTCGCCCTGGAACCGGAAGGCTTACAGCGTTTGAGCCGCCTTTCCCGCGCGGCCCTGGCCCGCATGCTGGAACAGACGCAAGACCGGCACAAGCGCGGGGTGCGGGAAATCTGCCTGGCAGCCAACAGCGCCATGACTTATCTGGTTCTGGGACTTGCGCCCTCCGGCCTGGCCGCGGCCCCTTACCGCCTGGACTATCGCGGAGGGGACTACGCGCGCCTGCCGGACCTGCCTCCGGTATGGGTCGCCCCCCTGGCCGGTCCGTTCATCGGCGGCGATTTGAGCGCCGGCTACGCGGCCCTGGCTTTCGGAAAAAACGCGGACTACCCCTTTATGCTGGCGGACTTGGGAACCAACGGCGAATTTATCCTGGCCCTTTCCCCTGAAGAAGCCTTGGCCGCGAGCCTGCCCCTGGGACCGGCCCTGGAAGGGGCGGGCATGCGCTGCGGGAGCGCCGCCGGCCCCGGAGTGATCACCGGGTTCACCCTCTCTCATCAGGGACCGGAGCCGGTTTTTTTTCCATCAGCCAACTGGGATGGGCCGGCCTTGGGCATCTCCGGCAGCGGCTATCTTTCCCTGATCCGCTGCCTGCTCCAGGCCGGCCTTCTGCGGACGGACGGAGGTTTTTCCACAAAACCGCCGACCCCGCTGGGGA
>WRHT01000103.1 GCA_009783115.1 Desulfovibrionaceae bacterium
TCCCCGGCCAATTTTCGCTGCCATAAATCGCTAACCTCGTAAGCCGAGTTCCCGGTACATTTCCAGGTACTTGACCGCGGAAGCGTCCCAGGAAAAATTCTGGTTCATGGCCCGGACGGTCATTTCCCGCCAGGCCGTCTGGTTGTCTTCCCACAAGGCGCAGGCCTCCAGGATGGTTTCAAGGAGATCCCGGGCATCGGCATGATAATAGGTAAAGCCGGTGGCCTGGGGATCCGGCCAGGGAATAATGCTGTCCTTGAGGCCGCCGACCGCGGTGGCCACGGGCGGAGTGCCATACTTCAGGGCGTACATCTGGGTGAGTCCGCAAGGCTCATAACGCGAAGGCATCAGAAAACCGTCGCATCCGGCCTGGATGCGATGGGCCAGATCCTCGGTATATTTCACCACCGCGCAATAGCGGCCCGGATAAGCTCTCCCCAGGGCAATGGATTCCAGTTCGTAAGCTTCATTCCCCTCGCCCAGCACAACTATCCCCACATCCCGTTCCATCAGCTTGGGGGCGATGCGGTTCAAAAGGTCAATGCCTTTCTGGCCGCGCAGCCGCCCGATAAAACCAAACAACGGACGCGTATTCATACGCGGAAGCATACCCAGTTCAGCAATCAGGTCTTCCTTGCACTTCTTTTTCCCTTCAAGGTCTTCAGGGGAATAATTGACGGAGAGGAAGCGGCTGGTGGACGGATTCCAAATACTGTAATCCACACCGTTAATAATGCCCAGGAGGTCTTTCGCCCGGTTATGCAATACCCCGGACAGGCCATAGCCGTTTTCTTCCTGCAAAATCTCCCGCGCGTAATTCGGACTTACCGTAGTAATGCGATCGGCGTAATTAAGCCCGGCCTTGAGCATGTTCAAATCGCCATAAAATTCCACCCCGTTGATGTTCCAAGCCTCCCAGGGCAAGCCGCAATTATCGAACAGGCGGGAGGCGAAACGTCCCTGGAAGGCCATGTTATGCACGGTGCAGACGGTAGAGGTGCCGGCCCAGAAAGAATCGTCCCGGCGATAATAATGCACATAGGCCGGCAAAAGTCCGGCCTGCCAGTCCTGGGCATGGATCACCGCCGGCGGGGTGCCCAAAAAACGCAACAGGGCCAGACTGGCCCGGCAAAAAAAGATGAAACGCTCGGCATTATCGAAATAATCTTGGGAAACGGTATTGTAATAGTATTTGCGGTCAAAGTATTCCGCCCGGTCAATGAAGAAAACCGGCATGCCCTGCACCGTGGTGGAATAGACGTTGGCGGCTACAGGGGCCCAAGGATATCCCACATGCAGGTTGTCCGCGATATGATCTATCTTCTGCCGGCCGGTACGCAGACGTCCATAAAAGGGCGTAACCACGGCCACCGGCACCCCCATCTTGTGCAAGGTCAGGGGCAAGGCTCCCATGACATCGCCCAAACCGCCGGTTTTAGAGAAAGGATAAATTTCCGAAGTCGCGAAAACAACCTGCCGCGCCATTTACCTACCCTGACTATGCGTAATTTTGCTGCTTAACCAGCCGACTATAAACCTATTCGCGGGAGCATGGCAATAAAATCCTTAATGATCCGGGCATGATCAAAAACAACAGGCTCCGGCATGGCTTCCGGACGGAAAAAACGCGCCTCGCCCGCGTCGTCGCCGCCGAGGATTCTGGAAGGATCCTCGGCCCGGCCCCAGAAAACCGCACTAATGGTATGCCCGCGCGGATCGCGCGCCGGGTCTGAATAAACCCCCACCAGCCCGCGAAGCTCAACCCGGAGAGAGGTTTCTTCCAGGGCTTCGCGCACGGCCGCCTCTTCCGCCCTCTCGCCGTAATCCACAAAACCGCCCGGCAAGGCCCAGCCCAATGGCGGATAACGCCGCCGCACAAGGACCAAACCAAGCTCAGGATCATAAATAAGCATATCCACCGTTGGCAAAGGGGCAGAATATCCCTTAATTTCAACCCCGCAATGCGGACAATTGAAAAGCCGCTTGTTCACCGTCATCCCCATATAAAAACGCCTCCCATGACCACGGCGCAGCCTACAAAAAGCGCCAGGGCCGCCGGCAGGCGCAACGCCAGCAAGCCTCCCGCCGCCGCCAGACCCAGCAGGTATTCCCAACGTACCGGAAAGAGAATGCCGGCCGGCCCGGCAAGCCATGCCCAGCAACTGAATATGCCCCAGAGCAACGCGGCTAAAACCAGGTACAAGGCCGTCCAGACCAGCAACGCCAGCAGAAATCCGCTCCGGGCGATGCTCTCCGCCGTAGCCTGAATATCTCCGCCCTGGTCAATGCTCCGGTTCAAGGCATGGTAACCGGAGGCGCAGGCGCGGCGCAAAATGGCCTCCACCATGCTTCCGGCCCGGCCCAAGGGCAGACAGGCCAGAAGAGGCAAAGCAAACAGGCCCGGATCATGCCAGCCGAAATACAGGGACAGGGGCAAAAAAACCGCGCAAGACAAAAGGGCGTCCGGCGGAATATAGGAACCGGTATGAAAAAGATCCAGCCAGAACAGTTCAAAAAACAAGGCCGCCCATAGCAAATTGACGTCACCCAGCAGCCCCCAAGCCAGGATGCCGGCCAATACAGGATGCCGGAAGAAGGTAAAGCCTAAAATCTGGTAACCCAGACGGAACGACACATAAAGCGCCAGTCCCAGGATAAAAACCGCCGGTTCCCCCGCCGCCATATTTATTGACTACCAGTACTTCAGGACAGGGTTGTCCGCCGGGACGCCGCGAAAATCAAGGCTGACTCCCCGCTGTTGCAAAAAACGCAGACAGCCCTCCTCTTCGGCGGAAAGGGACACATGCGGACACAGCCGGCGTTTGCCCTCGCGGTGGTGCAGGTTGCCGACATTGCACACGGCTATGGGCGCTCCCAATTCATAGGCCCGCCGAACGTCCAGACAGGCGGAGAAGAGCACCAGCATATTCTGCCTCAGATCCCCCATGGCCGCTATAAAAGATGAAAGACGATCCAAGGGAAGGAATTCCGTGCGCAACCTGGAAGGTACGCCCAAAAGCATAATCTGCCGACGTATTTCATCTCCCACCAGATCGTCATTGGCAATGACCAGGCAAAATGTCTTAAGATAAGGCAACCAAGCCTCAATGATCTGCCCATGCACCAAACGCTCGTCAATACGATACCAAATCAAAAATCAGGCCTCCGCGCTTCTTTTGACTTTATTGCGCAGGATTTCCCCGGCCACGGTAATGCCCGAGCGCCCGGCCTCGCACACCAGTTCCGCCAGCGCGCTTTTATCCAGATGGCGATTGCCCAAGGCTTTTAACAACATGGGCAAATTGACGCCGGTAACCACCTCTATGCATTCCCGAAAATCCTGCTGGCCGAGCAGGGACAAACTCAAGTTGGTAGGCGTGCCGCCGAACATATCCGTAAGCATAAGCACGCCCAGCCCGTGGTCCAGGCGCGTTGCCGCGTCTTTCAACCTTTCAACGGTCTCAGCCACATCGCCGCCCATGTCAATACGCAGAATGGCGCTATCCTCCTGCACTCCCAAAATGGATTCCGCGGCGCGAAACAGCGCGTCCCCATAATCGGCATGCGTAAGAACACAAATGCCAACCTGGGCCTTTTGCTCATTTTTTTCCATCTGGCAACCCCAATTTCAAATGTCGATGTTCTATGCTCACGGCAAAACCCAAATTACGCAAAATTTTTCCAGCCGCCTCGCTCACCGCCACCGAACGATGCTGGCCGCCGGTGCATCCAAAAGCGATGGTGAGCCGGTAACGCCCTTCCACCTCGAACAGGGGCAAGAAGTAGGCCATGAAATCAGCCAGGCGGGAAATAAAGGTGCGGCCGGGATCGCTCCCCAGCACATATGCTATAATGGGTTGATCCAGCCCGTTCAGCGGGCTTAAATCTTCCACGAAATAAGGATTGGGCAAAAAACGCAAATCGTACATCATGTCCGATTCCACCGGCAGACCGTACTTAAATCCGAAAGAAATCAAATGCACCCTGAACTGGGGTTTTTTATCAAACAGACGCCCGGCCCAGGCCTGAATCTTCCGGCGCAGGTCATGGATGGAAAAAGCGGTGGTATCCAGGGCCAAATCCGCCAGATGCCGGAGCCTGGCAAAACGCTGCCTCTCCTCGGCTACCGCCTCTTCCAGCCCCAAACCTTCGGCCTCCAACGGGTGCGGACGGCGGGTGGCGGCATAACGCCTAATGATGGCCTCGGTATCCGCATCCAGAAAAATCAGACGCAAATCCGCGGACTTGCCTCGCAGATCGCTGAATTGCTTGAGAAATTCCTGGTCCGAATGACACTGGCGCAGATCCACGCCGATAATTACCCCCTGGTAACGGGCCAGGGCGCTGGTATTCAACAAGGGCAACACATCGCCCACCAGTTCCAGGGGTAGTCCGTCAATAGTAAAAAAACGCAAATCCTCAAAAACGTTTAGCACGGAAGATTTGCCCGCGCCGGAAAGACCGGCCAGGATCAGGGTTGGGAAGGAAAAACCGTCCGCGTTCAAAGCCGGAGCTTCCGCCGCCATGCCGCGGCTCCCTATCTGAAATCCGGAGCGATCAGCCCCAGGTTGCCGTTTTCTCTTTTATAAAGAACATTAACCTGTTCGGTATCCGCATTCAAAAAAACCAGGAAGATATCATCCCTCTGTTCAAGCTGCATGGCGGCTTCATCCACATGCAGGGGCTTGGGCTCGAAATGATCCCGTTCCACCACTTTGCGCATGGGCGTATTCCTGTCGGACACGTATTCAACAAATTCTTCAGCCTGGACCTTCCCCCGGCGCCTCTCCTTGCTTTTGTCCATTTGCTTCTTCAACTGGGCGGAGATCTTTTCCAGGGCCAAATCCACCGAGGCATACATATCCTGGGACTGTTCCATGGCGGAGATATTCAGGTTATCCCCCATGAACTGCACTTCCACTTTATGGCGGAATTTATCCACCGCCATATTCACATGCACTTCAAGATTATCCGCCTTGTGAAAAAAACGGGTCAATTTCTTAAAACGGCTAGCGGAATAACTTTTAAGATGTTCCGAAGGCTCAAAGTTCTTGAAGGTATAAACTATGTTCATCAGGCACTCCTTCCGCTTCAGAGAACCGCCCGGCGCTTGGAGGAGGAATCAATGCCCAGGGCCATACGGTACTTGGCCACCGTGCGGCGGGCAATGTTCACTCCCAGCTCTTCCTTGAGCAGATCCACAATTTTCTCATCACTAAGCGGATTCTTGGGGTTCTCTTCCGCGATATGTTTTTTAATCAGCAACTTGACGCTCTCCGAACCGACCTCGCTCCCGTCGGCCAAGGCCAGGGAGCTGTTGAAAAAAAACTTTAATTCAAACAAACCATGCGGCGTGGCCACGTATTTATTGGTGGTCACCCGGCTGATGGTGGATTCGTGCATACCCACATCCTCGGCTATTTCCTTGAGGATCAGGGGTTTAAGGCAGGAAACGCCTTCCTCAAAAAAGGTCTCCTGGTGACGGACAATGCTCTCCATGACCTTGTACAAGGTACGCTGACGCTGATGCAGACTCTTGATCAGCCAGCGCGCCGAATTGAGTTTTTCCTGCAAATATTCCCGGTTCTTCCCGCCCCGTTCCGCCTCCAGGCTGTCCGCGTACAGGGAGGAAAGCTGCAATTGCGGCAATCCCTCCTCATTCAGCACCACGATAAATTCGCCCTGGTATTTATAAACGTAAACATCCGGGGCGATATAGTGCGGCTCGATATCTCCA
>WRHT01000104.1 GCA_009783115.1 Desulfovibrionaceae bacterium
AGGAGTAATTTGCATGGCGGCGGAACGGGCCAAGGAGCGGATATCTTGTCCGGTCTGGGTCATGGTGTTTTCCACCGCTTTATCCACCTCTACCTCCAGGGTCAGATAGATGCCCCCCATGAGATCCAGGCCGTAACTGAACTGCCGGTCCGGCAAAAAAACGCCGAACAAGCCGTCTCTCCATTCCCGCTCCCGGTCGAAATTGGGCAGGAGCAAAAGCGCGGAGGCCGCCAGTACAACGATGCATAGTCCCAGACGCAACCGCAGATGCCCTTTCATGCCTGTTATTCCTAATCCTCGTTGTCGTTATTTTCTTCCGTTTCAACCGTCTTGGCGCTTTTTTTCGTTTTTTTCTGGGCCACAGGGGATCTCTGATTGGGATTCAACAGGGTCAACGCGCTACGCATTATAAAAATTTTATGCTCGCCCAAATCCAGCACGGCGATGTCATCCTGAAATTCAATGATACGGCCGTAGATGCCGCCATTGGTTACCACGGCATCGCCTTTTCTGAGGTTGCGCAGCATTTCCTGGTGTTGTTTGGCCTTTTTTTGCTGGGGACGGATCATCAGGAAATAAAAAATCGCGATAATAATAATGATCGGCATAAAACCGTTAAGAATAGCCATGGGGCTGGCGTCCGCGCCCCCCTGGGGCGTGCCCATGGCGTAAGCGATGCCTTCAAACATGCAGTTGACCTCCTGGTAAAACCGGAATGATTAATTGGAAAACGTATTTACTTAGCCTTGCGGAGGTAAAATTTCAAGAAATTTTAATGCTTACTCTTCCAAATAGGTAGCGGTCTGGGAAGCATTCTCGGAGACGCTTACCTGGCGCAAGCTCACGCCCCTGGCCCGCACCAGGGGGGAAAGTTCCCGGAATATGTACGCGGCCAGATTTTCAGAAGAAGGATTGTGCTGGAGAAAAGCCGGGTGCTTATTTAGATCCTGATGATCCAGAGAAGCCAACACCTGACGCAGATCCGCCTTGAGATCCGTAAAATCCGCCAAAATTTCCGTATCCCGGTTAAGGTTGCGGCCCTCCACCACGGTTTCCACGGCAAAATTATGCCCGTGCGTACTTTCACATTTTCCGTGATAATGACGCAGGGCATGGGCCGCGGCAAAATCCGCGCGTACGGCGAGTTTCCACAGGGGCACTTGGGTTTTTCCGGCGGCCTGGCGGTTTCAAACCGCCGGCCGCGTGTCTGTAAACGTTTATCGAGCCGGCATAAAGAAGGTGAATTCCACCCTGCGGTTAAGACTCCTGCCTTCGCGGGTATCGTTGCCGTAGCGGGGGGAGTTCTTGCCATATCCCTGGATAATCAGGCGGTTCGGGTTTATGCCGCCGTTGATCAGGTAGTTTCTGACCGATTCGGCCCGGCGCCTGGACAGGTCCGCATTATAGGCATCCGGACCGATTATGCAAGTATATCCGTCTATTTTGAGCGAATATCCAGGTTCTTCCTGCATGCGGCGCAATACTGCGGCAGCCACATTGCGGGTGCGTTCTGTAATTTTATCGGAGTCAAAATCAAAAGGCATGCTCAGGATAAGGGAATCCAAAGCGCCTGGAACGATTCCCGGCAGATCCGCAGACGGGCAATTATAAAACGCCCGGCGGGCAAAATTTTCCCTGGCGCCGCTGTCATTGAGCAAATCCGCGGCCCTAGCCGACACGGTTTGCGGGCTGATAGCCGCCATGTCGTCAATGAGTTCCTGGCCGGCGGGGTTATCGGCAAAGGAAATAAAATGCAGACACAGCCCTGGCTGGGTAAGATGGAAAATTTTAGTCTCATTCAGGGAATCTCGTCCGTGGCTATATACACCGTCAGTAACAACAATGACCGCGCCCGGACGCGCGAGATCGCTGAACGCGGGGTCGTAAAGATCAAAGGCATTGCCCAAGGAACTGTTGGATGAACCGGCATATGAAGGATAGGCGCGGGCTATTTCTTGAACGCTGGAGGCAAATTCTGATTTGACGTACTTTACCGTGGGCCGAATTTCGGTTTCTCCGGAAAAGGTATGTATGCCTGCCTGCTCATAGTGCGTCGCGATCAGCTGGTTTAATTGTTCAATAAGGGCGGCGGCCAGATCGATTTTTGCTTGGGAAAAGCCTGACAGATTGCCGCCCATGCTTGGAGAGTAGTCAATGAGCCATTCAAGAGCGGACAATTTTTTGGGAGGCGCGGATTTTTCGGCCGCCTGGACTCCCGCAGTCAAAAAAAACAATAAAGTTAAAGCGGATAACACGGTTATGATGCGGCGCATGCTAACCCTCCCCCAAATTCTTTTGGTATTGAAAAAGGCTTAATTATTTTCCTCTGTGGAATTCGCTGGCCATTCATCCGTCAGAATCATTTCCCTGGCCGCCCTGGTCTCATCCAGGCGGCGCACAGGCAAATTCCTGGGCGCTGCGCGCAGGTCCTCGGGATGCTTTTCGGCCAATTCGATGATTTCGATTAGATCCGCGCAGAATTTATCCAGGACAGCCTTGTTTTCCGTTTCCGTGGGTTCGATCATAAGGCATTCTTTGATAATTAACGGGAAGTACACCGTAGGGGCATGGCATCCGCGCTCCAGAAGCGCCTTGGCAATGTCCAGAGCCCGCACGCCGTATTTTTCGCAGGCAGTCGCCGAGGCCACAAACTCATGCAAACAAGGTTCGTTATAGGGGATATCTAGTGTATCTTCCAGGCGTTTACGCAGATAATTGGCGTTCAACACCGCATAGTCCGAAGCCCTGGCCAGTCCTTCTCCGCCCAGACGAACCATGTAGGCCAAGGCCTTTACGAATACTCCGAAATGACCGTAAAACGGAGCCACCTGACCGATGGACAGAGGCAAATCGTAGTTCAGGGCCAAAGATCCATCCGCTTTTTTATGTACGCGGGGGCCGGGCAAAAAAGCCTCCAGCCGCGTGGTCACGCCCACCGGCCCGGCTCCCGGTCCGCCGCCCCCATGAGGGGTTCCCATGGTTTTGTGCAAGTTCAGGTGCGCCACGTCAAAGCCAACATCCCCCATGCGCATGCGCCCCATAATGGCGTTAAAATTGGCCCCGTCGTAATAAAGCAGGGCATCCACAGCCCGCAATTTTTCCACCAACAGGGGCAGGTGTTTTTCAAAAAGGCCAAGGGTATTGGGACAGGTCATCATCAAGGCGGCGACAGAATCATCCAGCACGCTTTCCAGGACCAGGGGATCCGTCAAACCATCGCGGGAATCAAGGTTAATCACCTCAAAACCCGCCAGAGCGGCGGTAGCCGGATTGGTTCCATGGGCCGAATCAGGACATATAATTTTGCTTTTTTTGTTGCCCTTGTGCCGATGGTAAGCCGCGATAATCAAGGCGCCGGTCAGCTCTCCATGGGCTCCTGCCATGGGTTGCAGGGTAAAGGCCGGCATACCGGTCAATTCGGCCAGGAGTTTTTCCGTTTCCCAGATTACCTCAAGGCTCCCTTGTGTCAGAGGCTCTCCGCCGGGTTGCTGGGACAGCATAGGATGCAGCCCGGTAAAACCGGGCAAGGAGGCCGCATATTCCATGAATTTGGGATTATACTTCATGGTGCAGGAACCAAGAGGGTAAAAATTGCCATCCACGCTGAAATTTTTATGTGACAGGGCGGTGAAATGCCGCACGGCATCCAATTCGGAAACTTGGGGCAGGGCTGGTGGAGTGCGGCGCCTGAGCGATGCCGGCAGCATGTCTTCGATTTTTTGCTTGGGGTTGGCCGGAATTACCCCCTTGCGCCCAAGGGCGGATTTGGAAAAAATGGTTTTCATGCCGAGGCGTTCCTTAAACCCGCCGTCAATTGTTCAATCTGGGATTCGTTATTTTTTTCCGTAAAGGCCAAGAGCAGGGTCTGGTCTTCCCGTGGAAACCAGCGTCCGGGGAGCACACCAGCGGCAATCCCCTGACCTAATAAAGAGCGGTAAATTTCCTCGGCCTTGACCGGCAGACGCACAGCGAATTCATTGCCGAAAGGCGCCTCGTTGCGCAGGTTTATTCCGGGCAGGGCGCAAACTCTCTCCGCCGCGTAGCGGGCCAGTTCCATGCCGCGTTCCGCTGTTTTTATCAGTCCTTCCGGGCCGAGCAGGCAAAGATGGATGAGGGCGCGCAAAGCGCACAGGGCTTGATTGGAACAGATGTTGGAAGTGGCTTTGGCCCGGCGAATGTGTTGTTCCCTGGTTTGCATGGTCAATACATAGCCGGTGCTGCCCACGGCATCTACTGTTCTACCGACCAGCCGGCCGGGCAGTTGACGCGCCAGGGCTTTGACGCAGGCCATCATGCCCAAGTACGGTCCGCCAAAGTTGAGCGGCTGTCCCAGAGATTGCCCATCGGCCACCGCTATGTCCGCGCCCATTTCGCCGGGGGTCTTCAAGACCGCCTGCAACACCGGATAAACGCATAGAATGGAAAGCGTTCCCAAACTTTTTGCCCTGCTGAACAACGTGGAATAATCCATCACATTTCCGAAAAAGGTGGGATTTTGCACAATGACAGCCGCGGTCTGCCTATCCAGGGCGGACGCAAGTTTTTCCAGATCCGGCATGGTTTCGCATGAAGGAACAGTCACCAGTTCCACCTGCAGGTTGGCGGTCAGGGTGGCCAGCATGGACCGGTAAAGCGGGTTTACGTTTTCATCCAGCACCAGACGTGATCGTTTACTGGAGCGGATTGCCATCATTGCGGCCTCGAATATGGCGCTGCCCCCGTCATAAACCGAAGCATTGGCCACATCCAGGTCAAAAATACGGGCCACCGCCGTCTGGTATTCATAAATGGCCTGCAAGGTCCCCTGAGAGGCTTCGGCCTGGTACGGAGTATAGGCGGTTAGAAATTCGCCGCGTCCGCTTAAGGCGTCCACGGCTTTGGGAATAAAATGATCGTAGAAGCCTCCACCCATGAAGTTTATGCGGGGAAGGGCGTTACTTGCGGCCATCTGTTCAAATCTGGCGCAGCTCTCATGCTCACTCTGGCCCCTGGGCAGTTCAAAACTTTTGGGGCGCATGGACGCCGGGATACAAGCGAAAAGATCGTCCAGGGTTCTTACCCCGATACAGGCGAGCATTCGACCGGTTTCTTCCGGAGTGTGCGGCACAAATGGCATTACTATATCCTTGCGGCGGATTATTCCGCGATTAATTGGGCATAAGCCTCTGCGGACAACAAGCTGTGGGGGAGGGAGTCACAACGGACTTCGATCAGCCAGCCTCCGGAGTATGGCTCCCTGTTAAGCAGTCCGGGATCGGATTCCAGGGCTTCATTTACCTCCAATACTTCACCGCTGATCGGGCTGACCAAATCGCTGGCGGCCTTGACCGATTCCACCGTCCCCATGTTCTGGCCGGCCTTAATCTGCGTTCCAGGCTGGGGCAGTTCAACAAAAGTGATGTCTCCCAGTTGCTCCTGGGCGAAATCGGTAATGCCGATTACCACGAGATCCCCTTCCAGACGCACCCATTCGTGAGTTTGGGTGTATTTCAGATCCTTCGGAATGTTCATTGATACGCTCCTTCCCAAAGATGGTTA
>WRHT01000105.1 GCA_009783115.1 Desulfovibrionaceae bacterium
TGACTTAAGGCGGGGAAATTACCCATCAGGGTGATGACTTCGTCATGGCTTGATTCCGCGTATTTATGGCAATTTTCATCTGACAATATTCTGTCGCCTGTCGGGGTGTAAAGTTTCCCTGTTGAAACGCGCCCGCTCCCCTGCAAACAGAAAATCTTCTTGGTCGTGGCTTCATGAGCTGCCGGCATCAGCTCGCTGCCAAGCAGGGCATTGATCAGGGTGGACTTACCGGCGTTCATGGTTCCCAACAGCAGGATATGTATTGCGTTTGTGTCCAAAAAAACCTCTCACTTGGCCGCGGCGTTGCCCACCGGCTCATTCGCTAAAGCAGCTTTGCGTTTCTACCGAAACTCCTGACGAAGGACATAAGTTCCTCGTCGCTCTGACTCAGAATTTCCAGGACTATCCCCCCGTCTGGCAAATCCTCGATTTTCTGCTCCACTGACCATATCCGTTCCCGGACATAATCTGCCGCCTTACCAGCTTGAAACTGGATGCGGAGCTTCCTCGGCTCGTGCCAAGGAAGTCCGAATGCGCCTAGATCAGCTGGGGGCTGGGGGATTTCGCTTGTTTTGTCAGTCAAATCCACTTCCTGGATGCGGTGGACCGCCAGATTGATATAACTCTTAAACTCATTCTGGGGTGTCACCAGAGCCCCCAAGAGATAGAGGGCGTTGCTCTGACTGACCAGGGACGACGGAACTACCCTATGCTCCCTCGCCTCAACCTTCCCGGACGCCTTGTAATGGACAAGGCAAACCCGCTTTTCTTCAATAGCCAGGAGCAACCGTTCAATGACTGCCTGATGGGGGGTATAGTCGATATGACCCTTGCGGAAAAATGATACCTGGCCTTTCTGGACTTTTTCTCGGTTGGCATATTCCGAATCAGCCATTAAAACAGACAGGTTCAGAAGGGTGTTATCCACTCTTTTGGCCACATCTCCCGGTAGCAGATGCCCGGCCAAATCACGACAGATGCTCAAATAGCGTAGCTCCTCATATTCCAGAGGCAACATACGCCGGTTGAGGCTGCGAATCCGGTAAAAACGACGCCGGTTCTCAAGGCCGGATTCCAAGCTGAGGCCGATGACCGATTCGATTTCCGCAGCCATTCGGCCTATGGTCTGGGGCGAACATTGGAATTCCCCGGCCAGGTCGGATTGAAAATGGTTGCGTCCGTCCAGCATGAGCTTACGGAACATTTCCAAGAGTTTCTGTCCGGCCGTGGCGTCGGAGTTTTTGTTGGGCATGAGCCGTGTCACTTCACTGACTTATTCTTCAGATTCTTTTTTTTCTTGATTTTTCTCCGCTTCGGCTATCCACTCTGATATTTGGGATAATGCCGCTTCCCCCTCGGCTAACACCTTAGCGGCATAATTTTTAGATTCCTCAAGTTGAGCCAGCAACTTGGAATGCAGACTGTTGATTTCGGGGTCTAATATTAAACTTTCTTTCTCGTCAGGGCTGGCATTATCGTAATGTTCCTTGAGTTGTTGTACACTCCGCTCCAGTTCTTGGGCAAGGGCCTCGGTATCATCAAGACGCTGTTTTTCTTCCACGGTCAATTCGACATCGGACAAGTCTTTTTTCTTCATCGGGTTTCCTCTTGGTTTAGGTATTATAGACTCGGTGTCTATTTAGTTTCCAGATTGAGAAAAAAATAGCTGTAACTTAAATGTATTACCTTAAAAATTTGAATAATATTAGACACCGGGTCTATACCTTCCCGGAGGCAGTGCCGCAGTATCCAGAGAAAACCATATTCAATCAGTGCCGTGGATAAGCCGCAACTGCTCGGGTAGAAGCGTGTTAATATTATACCTGTCCAAAACGGTTTGCCGGGCGGCTTGGCGCACCTGGTTCAGACTTTCGCGTTTTTCCAAAAGTTCGATAATCCCGTCCGCCAAGGCCGAAATATTCGGAAAAGGCGTCAGGAAACCGTTTTCCCCATGGCGCAACACCTCTCGCACCGGCGGGGTATCCGAGGCCAGCACCAGGCATCCGCAGCTCATGGCTTCCAAGATAGACCAGGAGAGCACAAACGGCACGGTCAGGTAAACGTGCAGGCTGGAGCTTTGAAGCAGCTTTTTGTAGCGGGGGTAGGACTGGAAGCCCAGGATATGCACCCGGCTTTGATCCACCGGCACCTCCGCCAGTATGGCCTGGAGCCAGGAGCGGTTGTCCGGCCTTGGGCCGTCATAGACCAGGCGGTCCGCGCCCATGATGATCACATGGCAGTCAGGCCGGGCGGCCAGCACAGCGGGCAGGCTGCGGAAAAATTCCGGAAATCCTCGGGTCGGCTCAAAGCCCCTGGCCGTGTAGGTGACCAGTTCCTTGACCCCGAACAGGCCGGAATCCCGAATTTCCTGCAACAAGGGCTCGCCCTCTCCGGCCGGCGCGAAAAAGGCCGGATCAAGGCCATCGTGCAGCACCTGGATCTTGGGTTGAAGTTCCGCCGGGTACTGTGATTTCTGCCACTCGGTCGGAGAGACCGCCGCATCGCAATCGACCAGGGCGTCCAACTGACACTGGTTGCGGAGCCGCTGGGGCGCGAACAGGGCGGGCAGCCGCTCCCGGTCGCCCTGGCTCAGATCATGCGGGTAGAGCTTGTTGAAATACCACTCAAAATAGCAAATCCTCCGGGCTTCCGGGAAAACCTCCTTGACGAACAGGCTTAAGCCCCAGCCGCAGTGATCGAACACGATGTCCGGGGTAAAACCCTTGCGCCGCAGTTCCAGCATGGCGTTGCCGAAGGCCTCCCCGCGCCGCAGAACGAGCAGCATGTCGTATTCCGCCTGGTTGCCCGTGTTTCGCGGCTGCGGGACCGGGACAAGGCCCGGCTGCACGCCCGCCAGGTTGACATCCCCCCGCTGAAATTCCGTCAGAAACACCACCCTGTTTTCCGACCGCCCAGCCAGGGCCGCTGCCGTGAACCGGAATTGGGCCGGATAATTGTGGTGCAGGAACAAGTAGTTCATCAGCGTTCACGCAAAGCCGTTCGCTTGGCCTTGAGGATGGGTTTGAGAATATAGTCCAGCACGGTTTTTTTGCCGGTCAGGATATTCGCGGCAGCCATCATCCCGGGCAGTATGGGCAGGGTCTGGCCGCGGTGTTCCAGGGTGTTGGTCAGGGTGCGCAGTTTGACCAGGTAATAGACCTCGCCGTAGCGGCCTTCAATGGTGTCCGCGCCTATGTTTTCCAGCCGGGCGTCCAGGGAGCCGTAAATGGTGAAATCATAGGCGGTCAGCCGTATTTTGGCCTCCTGCCCCACAAAGAGGAAGGCGATGTCCTGCGGGCTGACCCTGGCTTCCACGATCAGGGAGTCATCCAAAGGGACGATTTCCATGATCACCTGGCCGGGCATGATCACCCCGCCCTCGGTGCTGATGTTGACGCTTTTGACCACGCCCCGGACAGGAGAACGCACCTCTGTTCGGGTCACCCTGTCGCTGCCGGCCGCGAGCGCTTCACGCAAGGTAGCCAGCTCCGTGTTGGTCCGGTTGAGTTCGGCCAGAATTTCCGCGTTGAGGCCGGCTTGGTGTAGGCGCAGGCGTTCTTCGGTCTCACGGATGGCGGCGCGTATTCTGGGAATGGTCGATTCCAAGGTGTCCAGTTCGCCTTGCAGCGCGCTGACTCGCTGCTCCAGGTTCAGGTATTCCATTCTGGAAAAAGACTTGGAAGCCATCAGGCCGCTCGCCAGATCCCGCTGCTGCACAGCCAGGTCCAGGGAGGAATTAAGGGCGCGCTGCTTGGCCACATGCTCCTCGGCCTCAAGCCGGCGCGAGTCAAGCTGGGCTTCCAGGGCACCGCGCTCGGTCGCTGACTTCTCCAGCCTGGCGGCCAATAGGTTGTTGTGCCTGGCGACTATTTCCGGCGCATCCTCCATGAGGTCCGCCGGCCACTCCGGAGCCCGGCCGGAGAGTTCCGCCTCCAGCCGGGCAATGGCGGTGGCAAGTTCCAGGCTCTTGGATAGGGCGTCGCGGTAGAGGCTCCCGGCTTGCTCGTTGTCTATGCGCAAAAGCAACGCGCCCTTGTCCACCTCTTCGCTTTCACGCACCAGCATTTCGCGCAGGATGCCGCCTTCCAGGTTCTGGATTTGCTGGACCCGCTGCGAGGGGACGACCTGCCCTTCTCCCACCACGGTTTCCTCGATTTCCGCAATGGCGGACCAAGAGAAAAACACGAAGAACGTCAGGCAGACGGCGTAGAGCAAAAGGCGCGAGGATAACCGCCCCTTACGGTTGCGGGCCGCCTCCATGGAAGAGAGGAAGGGCAGAAATTCAGCGGCCAAGGGCTTTTCTTGGTCTTCGGGCGGATCAGGCCGGGTTTCAACTGGTGTTTTTTTCCGCGCCAGCCAGACTGGAAGATTTATTTTTTGAATGAGGCGCCCCAAGCGATTATCTGAAATCGCCTGATTCAATTTACCCAAAACATTCCTGACTTCAAACCCTCCCATATGAAATCTCCGCCGCTTCACGCGGGCCTGGCGTTTGGCCGGGCGTTATTTTGCAGGGCGCGCAGCACGGCGTCACGCGGGCCGTCCGCGCTCACGGTCCAGTCATGCAGCACGATCAGCCGGTCCGCCAGGGCCAGGAGGCTGGGCCGATGGGTCATGACGATCAGGGTTTTACCGCGCATATAGGCTTCGAGGCGCCGCATAAGGCGGTTTTCAGATTCCATGTCCAGGTTGCTGGAAGGTTCATCCAGAATGAAAACTTCCGAATCCCTGGCCAGGGTGCGGGCCAGGGCCACGGCCTGGCGCTGTCCGCCGGAAAGCCCGGAGCCGCGTTCTCCCACCGGCATATCGTAACCCAAGGGATGTTTTTTGACAAAATCGGCCACGCCGGCCAGTTCCGCGGCCCGGGCAAGGCGCTGCATATCCAGCCAAGGGTTGCCCAGGGCTATGTTTTCCCGCACACTGCCGTAAAACAGAATATTTTCCTGGGGCAGATAGGCGACGCGGTCCCTGAGTTCGGCCTGGTCAAGCTGGCGGATATCCACCCCGCCGAAGAGTATGCCGCCTTCCTGGGGCTGGTAAAGGCCGACCAACAGACGGGCCAGGGTGGACTTGCCCGAGCCCGTGGCCCCGATGACCCCGACCTTCTCGCCCGGGCGGATGCGGAAGCTTATCTTGTCCAAGGCCGGCCTGGGGCTGCCGGGGTAGCTGAAGCGCACCTGTTCCAGGGCCAGGTCCGGGCTTAGGCTGCCGCTCTGGGCCGCCTGGGTCTCGCTTTGCTCCAGGGGGATCTGCATTATCAGGTGCAGGGCCTTCAAGGCTGTGCGGGAGCGCTGCATCTGGGTGAGCATGGCGGCGATCTGCATGAGCGGCCCCAAGGCGCGGCTGACCAGGATGACGCAGGCGATCAGCCCGCCCTGCGTGAGCTGGCCCTCGGTGATGCGATACACCCCCCAGACGATCACCCCGGCATTGATCAGGTAGGTGATCAAAAGAGTCCCCGTAT